>JACZJK010000030.1 GCA_014860575.1 Bacteroidales bacterium | reverse complement strand
GAGTAATGGAGTAATGGAGTAATGGAGTAATGGAGTAATGGAGTATTGGAGTATTGGAGTATTGGAGTATTGGAGTATTGGAGTATTGGAGTGGTGGAGTAGTGAATGGTAAATTGGTAAATTCGTTAATCCCTTGGTCTTTGAATACTATCGGAATCGTTTCGCTCCACCTTTGAACATTGAACTTTGAACCTTGAACCAAATCAACATATGAACCCAACAAAAACCTGCCTCGATTGCGGTGAACCGATCCTGGGTCGTGCAGACAAGAAATTCTGCAACGATATTTGCCGCAACAACTACAACAACCGCCTGAACAGCGAAACCAGCAACCTGGTAAGACGCATCAATGGAATTTTGAGGAAAAACCGGCGCATTCTGCTGGAATTAATCCCTGAGGATAAAACCACGGTTCACAAGGATAAGCTTGTGGAAAAAGGATTCAATTTCAACTACATCACCAGCATCTACACCACGAAGAAAGGCACAGTGTATCATTTTTGCTATGAATACGGCTACCTTGAACTTGACAATGATTTTTTCATGCTCGTACTCAGAACCAAACGAAAGGATTAATTCAAGGAAATTTCGGATTTCGGATCTTTCATTTTTGATTTCGGCTTCACGACTTAGGTACATTTCTCAATTCCAGAGAAAAGCCTACGATGAAAGTTGGCAATAGGCAATGAGCAGCCGTGCCTCGCCGGCAGGCGGGTTGGCAAAAAATAAAACAATCAACTACGAACTACAAAACAGCATCATTGCATTACTGTATCACAGCATCACAAAAAAACGGCAGCATGTAAGTTAGTTTCAAACCGTAAACGCCTAACCCATCTGGTGGATCGCCTTTTGGATTTCAAACATTTCATCAAGGTTTTCGCTGCGGACAAGGTAGCAGAAATCGCCCATCGCCTTTGCCAAAGCGCCATCAATGCCGCTGGAAAAAACAATATTCCCACCAAACCGGTTCATCACTTCTTCATGTGATAAAGCATAGGCAAAACGAGACTTCCGGCTTACAAAACACACATGGTATTTCCTTTCAAAAGTAAAACCGTTTTTCTTTCCTGAAATCATATCTGCCCAGGCCTGGTAAACATCAATATCGCAGCTGTAGTTAAACATATCAGTGGAAAAACCGCCCGGAGGCCGCATATTCACTTCCAATGCTACGAGTTCACCGGTTTTGTGTTCGCGAAAAAATTCAAAATGAAAAAACCTGCCCTTGACATCAAAAGCCTTCAGCGCTTTTCGCCCGGCAGCTTCAAGGTCGGCGGGAACATCCCTATGGGTATAGTAATAAACATGCGAATCCTGATGAACTACTTCCATGACCCCTTTTTCGTTCTGCATGGCGGTAAAAAAGAGCAACTCTCCATCTTTGCCCACTAGTCCGTCGAATGAAATTATATCACCATCTACAAAAGCCTCCATGATATAATCAATCGGTGGCTTGCTGCTGAAAAAACCTTCAAGTTCCTCGTCATTGCAAATCTTATAGGTGTCAGCAGCGCCTACACCTTTGTCAGGTTTTCCAACAACAGGAAAACCAGTTTCCTGTATCAGTTCCCTGGCTTCATTGATGTTTTGAACCACTTTCCCTGCGGCAACCCGAAGACTGGCTTTCCTGAAAATTTTCTTCATTTCCGATTTACTGCGGATCGTTGCCAGTTGCTCCGGCTTCAGACCTGCAATGTCAAATTTGTCGCGCAGCATGGCCTCTCTTTCAAGCCAATACTCGTTATGTGAGTCAATCCCGTCAATTTTTGAATAGCGATTGATGAAGTAATCAGCAGCATCCAACAGTTGATGGTTATTGTGCAAATCATCTACCCGGTAATATTCGCTAAGGCTTTCTTTCAAATTGTGCGAAAGCTGATCCCAATGCGCATCGCCGATGCCAAGCACATTCACTCCGTTTTTCTTCAAGGCAGCGCTGAAAGCACAATAATTTGAAGGGAAATGTGGCGAAAAATGGATATAATTCATTGGTTGATCTTTAAGTGAGCGATAAGCTATTAAACACGTTTTCAAGCAAGTTGTTTACCAGGCAGGATGTTGCTGATTTTTTGAAGGAGTGGTGGATGGTTAATTTGTTAATTGGTCAATTTGTTAATTGGTGGTGTGATGGAGTACTGGAGTAATGGAGTGGTGGGGTGGTAGAGTGGTGAATGGTCAATTCGTTAATTGGTTGATTCGTGGGGCTTGGGGCTTGGGGCTTTGAATTTTGGGCTTTGGCCTTTGGTGAGATATTTCAGCTTTAACAACTACCATTGCCGCGATTAATGCTAATTTTAGCGCCCGAAATCAAAAATATTATGACAAAGAAACTCTTCCTGCTCGATGCCATGGCATTGATATACCGTGCATATTATGCGCTGAACCGAAACCCTCGGATTAACTCGAAAGGTCTAAATACCAGTGCAGTATTGGGTTTTGCTAATACACTGTACGATGTTTTGAAAAATGAAAAACCCACCCATATCGGGGTAGCATTTGATACCAGGGTACCAACCTTACGCAGCGAGGGTTTTGCCGCATATAAAGCCAACCGTGAAAGCATGCCGGAAGATATAGTTTCTTCCTTGCCTTACATTGTAAAACTGATTGAGGCTTTTAATATTCCTATCCTGGCTGTTGATGGTTACGAGGCCGATGATGTAATCGGAACCTTGGCAAAGCAAGCCGAAAATAATGATTTCAAAGTTTTCATGATGACTCCCGATAAGGATTTCGGGCAATTGGTTTCAGAAAATGTGCTCATTTACAAGCCAGCAAAATTCGGCGAAAAAGCCGTGGTGATGGGGATTCAGGAAGTATGTGAAAAATTTGGGATCAAACATCCGCTACAGGTAATTGATATGCTGGGTTTGTGGGGCGACAGTTCCGATAATATTCCCGGCATCCCGGGTGTTGGCGAAGTAACTGCGCGCAAACTCCTCGAAGAATTCGGATCGGTTGAGAACCTGATTGAAAACAGCGCTCAAATCAGCAATCCAAAGCTACGTGAAAAAGTAGAGGCGCATAAGCAACAGGCCTTAATATCGAAACAACTGGCAACAATTGTGCTTGATGTTCCAATTGATTTCAATGAAGAAGCCCTGGTTTATTCAGAACCAAACGTAGAAAAATTAAAGGAAATTCTTGATGAACTTGAGTTCCTGACTTTTGCGAAACGCGTTTTCTCCGATCTCTCTTCCGAACCTTCGCAATCAGTCACACAAACTAGAACAATCCAGGCCGGACTGTTCGATGCCCAGGAAAGCGGTTCGGAAAATGAGATTCAAAATGGAGAACTGCTTACAATTCATAACACAGCACACACTTATCACATGGTAACAACAGCCGAAGAACGCAGCCAACTGATTGAGAAACTGAAAGCGGCCAGCAACTTTTGCTTCGACACCGAAACTACCGGCCTCGACACCCATAGTTCGGAACTTGTGTGCATGTCATTTGCAATGCAACCAAACGAAGCCTGGTGCGTGATGCTGCCCGCGAATTACGACCTGGCACTGGGCATCGTCAATGAGTTCAAACCATTGTTTGAAAACCCAAACATTGAAAAAACCGGTCAGAACCTCAAGTTCGACATCACCATGCTGCGCTATTACGATACCGAGGTCAAGGGCCCGATGTTCGACACCATGCTGGCACATTACCTGTTGGAACCAGATCAAAGGCATAATATGGATTTCCTGGCCCGAACCTATCTCAACTACGAGCCAGTTCCGATTGAATCGCTGATCGGCAAAAAAGGAAAGGCACAGGGCAGCATGCGCGACGTATCACCTGAAATACTTAAGGAATATGCCTGCGAAGACGCTGATATCACGCTGCAATTGAGGCAGGTTTTTGAACCTCAACTGAAGGAAAGCGACTGCCATGATTTATTTACAGCCATTGAAATGCCGCTGGTGCCTGTGCTAGCCTCAATGGAAGCAGAAGGTGTGAAACTTGATATAGAAAACCTTAAGGACTATTCCGGGGTGTTGAAAACCGAAATCGGGGAAATTGAAGAGCAGATTTATGAACAGGCCGGGACCAAATTCAATATTGCATCCCCGAAACAATTGGGTGATATTTTATTCGACAAAATGAAGATTGCATCCAAACCAAGGCAAACAAAAACCAAACAACATTCCACTGCTGAGGATGTGCTGAGCAAATTGGTTCACAAGCATCCGATTGTACAACTTATTCTAGATTATCGTTCGCTCACAAAACTAAAATCAACCTACGTGGATTCCTTGCCTGAACTTGTGAACCTGCGCACCGGCCGGATTCACACAAGTTATAATCAGGCTGTAACATCAACCGGGCGTTTGAGTTCAAATAATCCGAACCTGCAGAACATTCCGATCCGAACCGAACGCGGCCGTGAAATCCGCAAAGCTTTTGTGCCCCGTAATGATGACTACGTTATGCTTTCAGCCGACTACTCCCAGATTGAGCTCCGCATCATTGCTTCGCTGAGCAGCAACCAAAACATGATTGACGATTTCAATGCGGGACGGGATATTCATGCTGCCACAGCCGCACGTGTTTACAACGTAACCCTTGAAGAGGTTACCCCGGATATGCGCCGCAATGCAAAGACCGTAAATTTTGGGATCATCTATGGCATCTCAGCTTTCGGGCTTTCTGAACGCCTGAATATTCCCCGATCAGAGGCAGCTGAAATCATCAACCAGTATTTTTCAAAATATTCAGGAATCCGAAAGTACATGGATGAGCAAATCATTTCTGCCCGAGAGCATGGCTATGTTGAAACCATGATGAAGCGCCGCAGGTATCTGCGCGATATCAACTCTAACAATAGCATTGTGCGTGGTTTCGCCGAGCGCAACGCTATCAATGCTCCTATCCAGGGATCAGCAGCTGACATGATCAAACTTGCTATGATCAATGTGTTCAGGGAAATAGAAAAACAAAAATTGCGGTCGAAAATGATTTTGCAGGTACATGACGAATTGGTCTTTGATGTTCATAAAAATGAAATCAGTGAAGTGAAGAATATAATTGAAGAACAAATGAAAAACGCTCTCCCGCTTAAAGTGCCCGTAGAGATTGACATGCACACCGGAACCAATTGGCTCGAAGCACACTGACCCGCATTTTTTTCTTATAAAATTGATCAATTTTTTTGTGCAAATGTTTTATTATTTACATTTGTGCATCTTTTATTAGGAATTATCTAAAAACAAAGTCATGAAAAAAACATTACTCTCTGTTATTGCTGTGCTTATAGCTTTTGTAGCTTTCAGCCAGCCGGTTCCACGCCAAAAAGTAGTATTTGAAATTGGCACAGGCACATGGTGTGTTTATTGCCCGGGAGCTGCTATGGGAGCAGCAGATCTTATTTCCAACAGGCATGATGTTGCCATCATTAAATACCATAGCGGCGATTCCTATGCAAACACTTACTCGTCAGCTCGCCTTTCGTATTACGGTATTTCCAGTTATCCAACTACCAAAATAGATGGTATCCTCACTCATGTTGGAGGCAATGCAAACAATAGTATCTATCCCGCTTACCTCAACTATTACAACCAGAGAATCAATGTGCCTTCGCCGTTCACTGTAGCTATTTACGGAGAAAATACCGGAGGATTGAATTATGATGCCCAGGTTGTAATTAATAAAATGGACACCTACACTGCCAGCAATCTTGTTTTGCATTTTGCTGTTACTGAAACCAACATTCCACAAACCTGGTTTAACCAAACACATGTGAAGGATGTTCTTCGTTTAATGGCACCTAACCAGAACGGCACTCCACTTGATTTTTCAGCAACTGATGAGATAGTCGTTGATTTAAGCTTCACACTTAACGCAAGTTGGGTTGCAAGCAATATGTCAGTAATTGCATTTGTTCAGGATGTACCAACCAAAACGATTTTCCAGGCTTATGTTATTGAATTAGGTGATTTACAGCCTGCTTCAATCAATAGTTCTTTTATTGCCAGTAATACTGAGATCTGCGAAGGCGAAGATGTCCAGTTCACATGTCAGTCATCCGGTAATATTACTTCGTGGTTATGGACATTTCCGGGTGGTGATCCTGAAACATCCACTGAAGAAAATCCCCTGGTTATATACAACACTCCGGGAGTTTATGGAGTTACACTGGAAGTTTCAAATGCTGAGGAAACCAGCACAACTACCATGGATGACTTCATTCATGTTGACGAAATGCCAGACACACCAAACATACCTGTCGGTGATATTATTGTTGACCTGTACTACGTTACAACATCAGAATATACTGTAGCAGAAATAACAGGAGCAGAAGAATATAGTTGGAGCCTGATGCCCCTGACTGCTGGTTCAGCGGAAGGTACAGCCAATGCTTGCACAGTAACCTGGAACACGGCATTTACAGGGCAGGCTATTATTTCAGTCAAGGCTATCAGCGGAGCCTGTGAGTCTGACTACTCCGAAGAACTTGAAGTCACCGTTACAAACACCGTTGGTGTAGAAGATGCATTAACCATGAACCAATTCTCTGTATCACCAAATCCTGGTAATGGATTATTTGTGGTTCAGTTGCCTGCAATAGCAAAGGGCAAAATTCTGAATGCAAGGGTATATAATATCAACGGCAGGATTGTATGGGAGGATAAGTTAAGGCAGGAAAACACACAACAACTTACAATAAACCTCAGCCATCTAAGCCAGGGAATTTATTACCTGTCACTTGAATCCGGCACTGTTAGCCTCAGCAAATCAATCAGCATCATGAAATAGACTGAATAGCATATAAATTATTTACTAAAAGCCCTGGATTACAAAAAAATTCAGGGCTTTTCTCTTTTATCTGAGTATTATTTATAAATTTGTGAGCTGTAATTTATCCTGCTGCTTTTCAACATCTTAATAACAAACAAATTCAAAAAAAATGAGAAGTTTTACATCCTGTAAAAGTTTACTGCTAGCCCTGTTTGCCATGTTGCTGGCATTTCCGGTACTGGCCCAACGCATCGAAATGAGTTTTAATGATACCTGGGGAAACCAGGGTTATAATTTAACCCGTCAGGATCAGACCGGTGTTAGAGTGATACACTCGATTAAAAATCTTGCGATTAATGATCTTGAAGTAGATGGCGTACAAATGCACACCATTGAGCTTGCTGGTGTTTATCTTCCCAACAATGCAGGTGCCCCTGATTTACCGGGTGATGGCAGGTTTATTGCGATCCCAAATGGATCCACAGCATCACTAAGGATAAATTCCGTAAGGAAGGAGGTGCTTGAAAATATTGATTTTTTGCCAGCCTCCCCCATTCCGATGGCCGATGAGGATACCCCGGCAGAATACGTTAAAAACATGGAAATCTATTCCAAAAATGCTTTTTATCCAGCTGAACCTTTCAAGCTTTCGGAGGTTACAAACATTCGGGGCGTTGAAGTCGTGATGCTTGGAATCACACCTTTTCAGTATAATCCGGTAACCAAAGAGCTTCATATTTATTACGAGATTGATGTGGAAGTTGTATTCGAAGGTGGTACAGGCACATTTGGCGAAGACCGCCTCCGCAGCCGCTGGTGGGATCCCATCCTCCAGGATGCGATCCTAAACCGGGACATGCTTCCCCAGATTGATTACACAGCGCGTTATAAAGACATTACAACAAACAGGAGCACAGGCTATGAGTATATTGTTGTTGTTCCAAATGATCCCAGTTTTATTGCCTGGGGTGACTCCATTAAAATCTTCCGTAACCGCCAGGGAATTAAAACAACGGTTGTTACAACTGCTGAAATTGGAGGAAATGATCATACGGCCATAAAAAATTACGTTACCAATGCCTATAACAACTGGGACCTTCCTCCCGCCGCCGTTTTGTTAATGGCCGACTACGGCACTTCAGGAAACACAATTACCAGTCAATATCGCACTGATCACCCCTATGGCAGCGGGTCAAGCTATATTTCAGATAACTGGTATGCCGACATGACCAACAATGACATGGCTGACATTGTCTTTGCAAGAATTACAGCCCAGAATCAGAACGACTTACAGATTATGGTTCCCAAATTCCTGGATTACGAAAGAAACCCACCTACCAATCCCTATTTCTATGATACTCCTATTACTGCTATGGGCTGGCAAACGGAGCGTTGGTTTCAGATTTGCACCGAAGCAGTGAATGGTTTCTGGGAATATGGACAGGGTAAACAACCCCTGCGCCAGAATAATATTTATAGTGGATCACCAGGCTCAGTGTGGTCAACAGCAACCAACACAAGCTCGGTAGTGAATGTGTTCGGGCCCAACACCCTCGGTTATATCCCAGCTACCCCTGCCCATTTAAATAGCTTTGGATGGACTGCAAACGCAACCTCAATCAATGCGGCAATCAATGCGGGCGCTTTCATGCTATTGCACCGGGATCATGGTCTTGAAACCGGATGGGGAGAACCAGTGTACCGTGTTCAACACATACCCGGCACAACAAACGAAGATCTAACTTTCGTTTTCACAATTAACTGTTTAACAGGGAAATTCAACTGGTCGCAAACTAGTTTTGCCGAAGCATTCCACAGGCATCAATATGGAGCGCTTGGCCTTATTGCACCTACTGAAATTTCCTACTCATTTGTGAACGACACCTATGTTTGGGGCATGTTTGACAATATGTGGCCTGATTTTATGCCCATGTATGGAACAACACCTGCATCCAGGGATATCTTACCCGCTTTTGGTAATGTTGGTGGAAAATATTTCCTGCAACAATCAAACTGGCCATATAACACCGAACACAAAAAAATCACCTATTACCTTTTTCATCACCATGGCGATGCCTTCTCAACAGTATATTCTGAAATACCTCAGAATTTGACGGTCACACATATGCCCGTATTACTCGGAGGGTTGGATTTCTTTGAAATTACCGCTGATGAGGACTCATTTATTGCACTCTCGGTGAACGATGAACTCATTGGTGTTGCCGAAGGAACAGGCTCAGTTATTTCTATTCCTATTGAACCTCAAGAGCCGGGAACTGAAATGCTTATAACCGTAACCAAACAAAATTATTACCGTTACGAATCTGCTGTTGAATGTATTCCACCTGCAGGATGCTATGTGGTTTATAACCAAAGCGTAATCAATGATCCGAATGGAAACAATAACGGTTTGGTTGATTATGGAGAAACAATTTCTTTGGATGTTGCCCTGAAAAATCTGGGTTCCGAAATAGCCTTAGGCGTGTCTGCTATAATTTCTTCAACATCAGAACATGTCACTATAACAAACAATACAAATACTTTTGGAGATATACTGCCTGGTGAAATTTTACTGATCGAAGACGCCTTCACCTTCGATGTATCCGACGACGTTCCCAACAACACCACGATCGCCTTTGCTATTGAAATGCAAAGCGGCGACGACACCTGGACGGGCAATTTCAGCGTTGTGGCCTATGCTCCATTGTTTACCGTGGGC
>JACZJK010000029.1 GCA_014860575.1 Bacteroidales bacterium | reverse complement strand
TTATAACACCACCTGAGCCAACTCCTAGCTTAACTTCATTTTCACTAGTTCTACCAAATGAACTATAATCGCCGCTATAATTTTCACCTCTTTTTATAATAAAATCATGTTCGCTACTGGCTAATTCATCAACTAATTTTCCACCTTCCGTTCCTGCATTTAATTTATCGATAGCCCCTTCTACTTTATTGAAAAATCTATTGTCTGTTGAAACTAATCCGCCTTTTTTATCATAAAAACTACCTTCTCTGTAAGTTGCTGTTTTTCTACCAAAAACTAAAAATCCTCCATATTTAACCCGTATAGTATCACCCAATGGGTCATTAAACAAAATAGAATTACAATACATCATAGCATAAGGAGACCAACTCGGATGCAGTTTGGGGTCTGGCGACCACCAAAAACTCTCCCTTAATGCTTCCTCTCTGTAATATGTTGTTATATGTGAGCCAGTTACCCCGGTGATTTCGTTATCATTTTCAGAACCATCATTGTAGCCGAACCTATAATCCTCAACCTTCCAATTCCTCTCCGGCATCAGCATCCCAAAGGGGTAGTAATCCTGTGCGGAGGAGAGGTCGGCGGTGTAGTAGTCGGTAAGGTCATCGGGGCCGGCAATTTTGTTCCATTCACCTGTGCCGGGGGTATAGGCATAGCGTTGGCTGCCGGGTGGCATTTCCGTCCAGTTGCCGCCGGGTTGTTGCATATAGCCGGAGTCATCCACCGCTATGTTGCGATCGGTGAGGGTGGCCATTACATTGCCCAGGTGGTTGGTCAGCCCGTAGCGTTTGCGGCCTGTAAACAGGGAGTCTTTCAGCGCCACCGGTGCAAGGGGTGTTTCTTCAAAAAATACAGGTTCGGCGCCTACCAATTCCCACGTCTGGCTTCCGGGATCAAACTGGGTTCCTTCAGCAGTTGCGGGTACAAGGCCTGTTACACCCCCGGTTGGTGCAGTCGGTTCAAACAGGGTTTCTCCGGCAGTTACCGGTACAATGCCTGTAACACTCCCTGTTGGTTCAGCCGGTTCAAACAGGGTTTCTTCAATGGGATATGCTATTACGGTGTTTTCGTCGCCGGGCAGCAGCAATTCCGGCGTTACTCCCTCCTCCCAAATGTGTGATTGTGCTCCTGTAAGGTTCAGGTTGGGTGTTACATTGGCGCTGTCAACCCGTATCAGTGTATCCACCACACCCAGGCGGCTGCTGCCGTACATTACCAGTTCTGTGGCGCCCAGCACAAAACTGCTGCTTTGGGGGTTGTTTTTCAGGCTGTAGTTGGCCATGATGTTGCCCTGCGCATCGCGGGCATAAAAGGTGTAGTTCCAGTCGCTTTCCGGTTTAAGCCCCGCGGCGTTCCTGGTCTTTTCCACCTTGGCCAGGCGGTTGCCCATGGGGTCGTAAAGGAATTCCAGGTCGGATTTGTCGCTGCCTGCGCTCCGTGAAATAGATTTCACCTTGCCGTAAACATTCCAGGCAATGGCTTCAATTTCTTCGGCATCGTCGGCCACCAGGTTGCCGGTTTTGTCGTAACGGTAGTTTTCTTCGTTCTGGCCGTCAATGTCCACATCGTAGTTGCCTGGAGGAACCCCATTGTCGGTTACATGTTTCAGTTGGTTTGTACCGCTATAGTAATGGTAATTGAGGTTGTCCATTTCCAGTTTTGGCGCAAGGCCATGGCGCAGCAAGGTGTCAATATTGCCGTTCATGTCGTAGCTGAGCGCCATCTTGTAGTTCTCAGTAAAGGTGTAACCAACCTGTTGGTCATGGTTATAAGTTCCGGAAACTTTGAGGCGGTTCAACTGGTCGTAGCGGAAAGCATAGGCTGTAACCGGCAACAGTTGCTGCGGGCCGTTCTCGTCGGTGGGTTTGGTAAGGCCAACGGTCATATGGCCGATATTCCCGTTGTACAGCGAGGGGGCATCGGTTGCAAAGCCGCCGCTTCCGGAGGGTGCAGCGGCAAAGTGGGCGCCGCCGCCAACGGGGGTATAATCGCCGGTGAAATAGCCCAGGGTATAGCTGAACACATCCAGGCCAACAAGGCTGTTGATGGCGCCAAATACATTGCCATCGCCACCCATATCGCGTTCCGGCCCGGGCGCCACACTGTTCACCCCTTTTATCCATCCCTGCAGGGTGTAAGCATAATCGAGGGCCTGCACTTTTCTGTCGCCAAGTTCGGTGCGGGCAAGCGGTCCGTGCAGGTAATAGAAATAGCGGGCGTCCAGTTCCCAGAAACGGCCTTTGGTGGAGGTAAACGCGTGGGTGATCCGGTTATCGGCATCGTAGCGGTACTTGTGCATAAACTGCTCGGTTTGCCCGGGCTGGTAAATCACCTTTTTTACATTGCCGCTCACCAGGTCGTATTCATAGTGGGTTTGTATGTACCTGCGCTTCCAAGAATTCAGCAGGGGTAAGTCGTTGCAGAGTTTGTCAACATTGCCGTGAATGTCGTAAGAATAATGGATTGCGGAGTTGTAAGCATGGTAATTAAAGCCGGGAGTGAACTGGCCAAAAGATAATTGGTTATAATAAGCAACAGAAGCCACGCGGTTGCGCAGGTTTTCTTGTTCAAATCCGGGGGCAATCAATTTTGTTTTGTCGTAAAAGGTATGGGTTACCTGTGTGCGCTTGCCGGAGCCTATAAATTCGTTAAGCGCCTGTTCATTTCGCGAAGTGGTATCCTCAAAGGGTTTGCCGGCTTCAATCAACTCCCCAACTTCATAAATCCTGCCGAGTTCATCGTAGCGGGTGTACGACCATGCATCTTTCTCCTGCTGCACAGCATTCTGCGAGGTGGCCATGCGGCCAAGCTGATCGTACCAGAAGCGGCTGGTATCGGCATCGGGGCTGTACTGGCATGTAATGCCTTCGAGGGTGTTGTATTTGTACCCGCTCACAAGGGTGTGTTCAGGCCATACAAAATAATGGTCAGCGTCATAAGAATTAGCTTCAGGATTATTGTTGTGCTTGCGGCGGTGCAGGGCAATGGCATCCAGGGTATCGGCATCGCTGATCACTTTTACCCCTTCGGGAGGTACGGTTTTAATCAGGTTGCCGGCACGGTCGTAATAGTATAGAGTGTAGTAATACTCATTCAGCTCATACTCCATGGTGAATGTTTCGATAAAAGGCAGGAGGTCAAAGCAGGTTTTGCGGTATCTGGCCAGCAATGCGGTAATGGCATCGTTGTAGAGCCTGTTGAGCATGGCCAGGGCTTTGTCGTCGGCATCCCGTTGTGCCAGGCGTTCACATTCCTCACGTACAAAAGCTTCATACTCCTCATCGCTTTCAAAAGGATGGGTGAGGTCTTCACACAACAATTCATCGGGAAAATTTATTGCTACCAAATCTTCCACTTCCGGAAGCGGGATTTCCATGCATTTGTTTCTCCAGGCTTCAACATCGCCCGGCGTATAATTTGTACCCAACAAATCAGTGAGTTCGGCTGCAACGGATGCAGGGGTGGCATCGGGTTCATCAAATAGCGCTGCAAGGTTATCGCAGCTACATTCTGCATTGCCTGCCATCACCTGCGGATGCCTAATTTCGGGGCAATCGGGGCAGCCGGTACATAAGCTATGGTAATAGTCAATTACATACTGGAATGAGCGGAATGTATTGCCATAAGGCCACTGGATTGGAGGATCTTTATCCGGCACTTCATCGCCTCCCTCAAAGGTATCTGTTGAACAGGCTGATTTACAAATCTGGGCAAGATATGATTCAATATCATCCTTGTCGCTCTCGTTAACACAACCTGTAAGTTTTGTCACCCAGTAAGAAGCCAAAGCTTCGCATCCGGATTCGCAATGTTGTATCATTTGATCCTCCACATGTTCATCAAGATTACCCGAGTTATACAAGTCGAACAGGTCGTTGCGCCAGAAACGCGCTGTGAACCCTTCGGGGGTAAGCAATCCGGCTGAGGTGATGGAGTAGTTAAGGTAAAACCCGCCCACACAGGTATCGCATGGGATTATTAATTCGTTTTCATCATAAGGAGGATTTCCTGTCGATAGTGTTGTAGGATAAGAGGAATTTCCGGGGTCACCTTGATAATAAGCACTGTCTGTTTGCAGCTGTGGCAATGTGAGGCTATCAGAATTGCCGATCCATTGTGGTGTCAGAGTATAGGGATCTCCAGAATCATATGGAAGAAAAACACCCTCCGACGAGGACCCTGTGACGTAATCACAATTACCGCATGGAGGATTTTTCGTGAAAGCAAGCAGGCTGTCATACACATCGGATATGATCTTTTGCTTAAAGAACCCGTATGTTCCTTTGAAAAACTGGAAACGTGAAATGCCATGGCCTCCCTCCGAAACAGGTTTGAAAAGGGTATCCTGCATCAGGGTAAAAATGCGCAGCAAATTTGCATCAAATTCAGGTGGTGGATTATGGGCGATATCATCAGGGTCAAACAGCAAATACCACAAGCTGTAGTACCTGTCGGGGTTTTCGCCAACTTTAAGGTAGTTTTGCAGGAATGATTTCATTCGTTCAGGGGGATCGGGGTTAAAGGCCGGGTCGAGGTATGGCCATTTAACTGCCGGCTCATTTCCACCGGGGAACATTTGCCTGAAAAATGGGTCGGATAAGGGGTAAAAGAATAGTTCGCCATTATTGGGACAACCGTCGGTTTCAGGGTACAGATCAAACGGCATATACTGGCTATTGTCGCCTTCTGGCCCGTCGGTGGTCGTATTTTTGGGCATTGCCAGCGGGTTCCAGAATCCAAACTCCAATGCTTTAATTGAGTCATTAACCAATTGCATGATGCTGTCGTAAATCCGGTAATCAGCCAGGGGTGGCGTCTGCCCGCATTGTTCGGCAGGTTCAATGTTCCAGATGCAGAAATAATAGTAAATGCAATACTCCGGGTGGCAGGGCAACATGATTTCAGCCCATTCGGGTTTCCAGTTCTCCCGCATGTAATTCCACAAAGTATCACGCCTGGAGGTTGAATTGAAATAACTATCAAATACGCTTTTTAAGTCTGCATCTGCAAACAAAGGATTTTTTTTATCAGATGGGAAAGCATTTCTGAGCCAGCCGTTCTTATCCACCTCGTTTCGCTCCCCGGTAATTCTATCAATGATGTAGGCATTGTCGAAATACTGCCCGCCGGGGCTAAGGTCGTTAAGCATAATTTTGCGGCGAAGGCCGCACAAATCAAGATGTGGGCTGCGATCACAATTGTTTACTTCGCAATCTTCAATTTTTTCTTCTCTTAGTTGAAAATCATCAGAAACTTTGTAAGTTTTGCTATCTTCGTCATAATACCTGAACCATTGTTTGGAAATGCTGTCGAACTCAGGGAACATGGCTTCACACATCTCTTCGCAGGTAAAGATGCAGGGTTCCGGCTCAACCTGGGGTTTTGAAATGCAAGGCGGTTCATGGTTTCTGTAATCAATGGCAAGTTGTTCAATATCCTGTTTGTTTAACCACAGCCGCTTTGTCAGGGTATAAATACCAGGATCAAGAGTCAATATTTCGTGGATTTCAAATCCATCGCTTACCTGTCTGTCAATAATCGCCCATTCAGGCGTGGCTTTATCATTGTTTTGCAGAGTAATGCTGAGCATATAGGCACAGTTGCAGTCTCCCAGGCATTGATCATTAAATACGGCTGTATTGACTTTGTAATGGAACTTATAGCTTCCGGGTGATGTAACCGGAATTTTAGTCACACTTACCATCTCGTTGTCCACTGTAAGTTTGTTGTCATCAAGGAGGTTCGATTTCATTGCCGTTGGATCCGGAGCATGGTCAATGGTAAGCAGGCTATCGGTAGTGTTACCAGCCAGGGCAGTAGCAATGGTGCGTCCCTGCTGGTCGAGGTAGGCTACGCTGGCCTGCCCGTTGGGATCAATGGTGATGTTTTTGGTATAATGGCTTACGAAGCCAACCTCGCTGCCAAATAGCCTGTCGAGTTCTGTCTGTCCGGGAGGCCTGGCATAAAAGAACCTGGTATCTTTTCCGGAGCCTGTTTTCAGGTCAGGGCCCACATTCGACTGGCTACTTACCCGCTGTGTGCCATCGTTCATCCAGGTGGTGCGTGTATAGGCATAACCGCCGCCATCGGGCAGTAAGCGGCTAAATCCATCGCCGGGCGCATTGATGAAAGGATTCTCAGCCGACCAGTATTGATGGGCTTTGCTTGTATTGCCGGAAAAATTTAGAGGGTGGGGGTTGTCAAACCGCTCATCCGTGTCAAACTGGTCAGGCCCGAAACTGCCATTGAAAAGACTCCCGGATATGCCGTTGTCATAAAAAGCCATTCCGCCTGAGTTAACTGCGCCCGGCATTACCTGTACTGCCGGCCTGCCAAGGTAATCATACACCGTTTCAGCCACCAGCGCAACATCATCGGTATTGAGCACGGTAACCTGCTGCCGGTTGCGCAGCGTGCCATCAAAGAAGGTGATTATTTCTTTGCGCATGCCATCCTCGGCATAGCCGGCTGTGTATTGCCAGTTGAGGTTCTCTTCCAGTCCGCAGTATCTGAACAGCATGTTTTGCGGTATGCTGTTAAGTGTACCTTGCCTCAGGGCAATACTCCATGCCCCTTCCTTGCGCGGCAGTTCGGGTTTGGTAATATCCACCCCGATGGCCCTGGCGCGAAAAATCAGGATGCCGGCCGGATAGGCCATAGAGATATTATACCGGTTGTTGGGGGTGCTGATACGGGTGGCATTTCTGAAATCAAACCTGATATTGGAAAGGTTGATGGTAGCAAGGTCTTCTTTTGGAACATCAATAAATAGGAATTCGAGGTCATACGACTCGGCGCCGTGTACCCAATCCCATGCCAGTGGCAGCTCATTATTGGGCAGTCCGTCGGAACCATTGCAATCTGATGATGGCAAAGTCAGGTTTCCGCTTAAATAGATGTTTGGCTTTTCATTGTGCTCCAGCCGGTACCACCTGTCGCACTCAGCGTGCAACTCCACTAGCAGCGATTCAGGAAGCGGAGCTTCGCCCTGATTGCTTTCAATACTTACAACATTAAGCACTGCACCGGTATAGTTTTCATAAATATTCACTGCTTTAGCAAAATAGCTGCCCTCAGGCGTATAATTAATAGTAAGGGTTTGTAAACTGGAAGTAACCGGGATTCCTTGAGCTGCATGCAGGGTGATGGTGTATTTAAGCGTCCATGATGCCGCAGCGGTAAAATGCTGTATTAAACCGTGCTCATCCAGATAGAACAATACTGAGATCACCGGATTCCGGATGATGTCGTTGGGAACTTCATTTGTTGCTGTGAAGTGAGTGCCGGGCACAGTATAATTGTAAGAAGCATCAGTTAACGAAAGCGTTTGGGTAGTCTGTTCCACGGGTGGAGTATATGTTGCCACTGAAGGCTCAGCAAACGGAATAAGGCCGGTTGAATAATATTCAACAAAAGGAATCAGTGTGAGATTTGTAAATGCCGGTTTTGGCAGAAATAGCGATATGGTGGCATTCTGGTGGATTTTTTGTCCCCTGAGTTCCTTGATGTATGTTTCCTCTCCTGCTTGTGTCATCAGGCATGAGCAGCTTAAAAAACAAATTGTCAGCAATAATTTTATTGTTGTTTTCATGGCTATTCAGTGTATTTCGTGATATGTTGACGTGTTGTACGCATAGTCATAATACCCCTTTCGGTTTCTTTCTTCACCTGAACAAGGGTACCTTCCTCATCGTAATTGTAAAATGTGGCATAGTTGTTATCATCAAGTTCAGCCACAGTCCGGTGCTGAGCGGGGTCGTAAACAAAGGTTCGCATGCTCGCATTGAATGGCAACAGGCGGATATCGTCAATATAAAAGGGCTTTACCCCTGGTTCAGAAGGATTGCCTGGAGTATAATAAACTTGCGCATGAATTTCAATCGAAAAATCAACTTTAGGCGATGTAAACACCACTTCAAATCGCTGCCATCCGTCAATAGGAGTTTCAAGAGCGAGAGGGAATTTTCTATTTTGTATAGAAATGATTAGCTCCCTGCCCGAGGGATTCATGATCCACCCGCTGAAAAGATATTCTTTACCCTTGTCGTCATCCGAAATACCCATTGCAGGTGCGAAAGACTGTTCTGTCCCTTTCACCAGTGTTAACTCATTCACTTCGGACCAGGTCGGCGGTCTGCCGGTAACTTTGATGTCTTCAATTTTGAAGGGATTATCAAAACCATTACTAACTTTAATTG
>JACZJK010000028.1 GCA_014860575.1 Bacteroidales bacterium | reverse complement strand
TATCTGATCAATTTCATTCTTAATTATTTCCTTGCTCATTGTGTAAACTTTTAATGCTGTGCTTGTTCAACGCTTATGAAGGTGTAAAATTATAAAAATGCCTGTTTCTTCTATGCACTCATGCCCGTTTAATGAATCCTTTTTCTAATTTTGACACTGCAAACCAAAATCTATAGCCCACACTTTCATGTTTCTGGAACACCCTTATAATCGTCAAAACCGGCGCGGCTGGATAGAAGTCATTACCGGCTCAATGTTTTCGGGCAAAACCGAAGAACTGATCAGGCGGTTGAAGCGTGCAAAAATTGCCAGGCAAAAGGTTGAAATCTTCAAACCTGCAGTTGATACACGTTACGACGAGTTGAAAGTTGTTTCGCATGATGAAAATGCAATTTCAAGTACACCGGTTCAGTCTTCAAACCAAATCCTTCTTTATGTAAACGATGCCGATGTTGTTGGTGTAGATGAAGCACAGTTTTTTGATAATCAACTCGCCGATGTGTGCAACCAATTGGCCAATGCCGGCATACGCGTAGTTGTTGCCGGGCTTGATATGGATTACCTGGGAAAGCCTTTTGGCCCGATCCCTTCATTAATGGCTACAGCAGAATATGTGACCAAGGTTCACGCTGTGTGCATTGAATGCGGAAATCTTGCTCAACACTCTCACCGCATCATCGCCGATGACCACCTGGTGGTGCTTGGCGAAAAAGACAGTTACGAGCCATTATGCAGGGTTTGTTTCGGGTTGAAAAAAAGGAAAAGGTGAATAGTTATTACTAATAAATCATCATCAATTCAGTGATTTTGATTTTGCGGGTTCAATTCAAAAAAAAGATGACCAAAAGCGCCAAACAAACTGTAACCATATCATTCTTTAGGTATCGCGGCTCAAAAAAAATATGGGGAATGAAGCAGATGCGCCTATCGGTATCCCCAATGCGTAAAATGGAGGGCCTGCAGTTTTTCAAACCACTGGGAACGGGAAGCGGAACCGGATACAGTATGTGGCCCGATTTCAGTGTTTATGGCTTGCTTGCAGTTTGGAAAAGTCACGAACAGGCAAATTCTTATCTCGAATCACAATTGTTCAGGAATTTTGTCAACAACAGTGTTGAGCAATATACCATTTTCCTGACACCCATCAGTTCACATGGTTCCTGGTCAGGTTTTAATAAATGGGAGTTTGCAGATGCGGATACAACAAGCAGCCTTATCTGCGTACTTACGCGTGCTTCCTTACGCAAACGCTTTCTTTTCAGATTCCTGCGATTGGTTCCCCGCATAAGCGCTGAACTTATTAACCACCAGGGCCTGATCTTCTCGAAAGGTATAGGTGAATATCCTGTATTTGAACAAGCCACTTTCAGCATCTGGGAGAATGCTTCCTGCCTCGATGCTTTTGTGGGTAAACCAAACCACATGGAGGCAATCAGGAAAGCCAGAGAACATAGTGGATTTAAAGAAGAAATGTTCACCCGCCTCAGGCCATACCTTGCTATAGGAACATGGCAGGGTAAGGATCTCTTAAAAGACTACCTTTCTGATTCTTCCAACTCCGGTCATTTGTAATCCCAATCGCTTAAAAATTTGTAATATTGCCGTTGAACCAAAATCCTAAAATCATGAAACGTTTTTTATTTGCAATTACTCTATTAGTCACGTTTAATTCATTAATCATGTCGCAGACTCAAACAAAAACCGAGAAAGAATACGTAGTAGTAATCCATACCGATATGGGTGACATTACTGTGAAACTGTATAACGAAACCCCCTTGCACCGCGATAATTTTATCAAGCTGGTGAACGAAGGTTATTACAATGGTTCAATCTTTCACCGTGTAATCCGTGATTTTATGATTCAGGGTGGTGGTGGAACTACCGGCATGGAAGATCCCGGATATACCGTTCCGGCTGAAATCGTAAGCCCTTTTTATCATAAAAAAGGTGCGCTTTCAGCAGCCCGCAAGCCTGATCAGGTAAATCCCAAAAAAGAATCATCCGGTTCGCAGTTTTACATTGTACAGGGCCGGCAATTTTCAAAACAGGAACTTGATGTTATGACCCAGCGGGTTGGTAAAAATTTCACCCCCGAACAAATTGAAACTTATGCGACCCTTGGCGGAACCCCGCACCTCGATGGTGATTACACTGTTTTTGGCGAAGTGATTTCAGGGCTTGAAGTTGTTGATAAAATTGCAGCTGTACAAACAGCACAGGGCGATCGTCCGGTGAAGGAAATAAAAATGAGAATGAACCTGCTCAAATAATTTTGCTTTCGGATGAAAGAACGTATCCATCAATTGCTGAAAGAAGTCGAGGCTTTCAGGGCAGATACTGCTGCCGAAGCAGAAGAAATGCGCATTAAATACCTAGGTAAAAAAGGATTGCTGAACGATCTGTTTGCCGACTTCAAAAATGTTGCAGCCGAAGAGCGAAAAGAAACCGGACTGCTGCTCAACGACCTAAAGAACAGGTTGCAGGAAAAAGTTGCCCAGATCAAAACCAGCTTTGAACAGGAAAAAACATCATCGGGTTCAAACCTGGATCTCACTTTACCGGTTGATTTCAAGGAATTGGGTTCGCGCCATCCTGTTTCGCTTGTACTTAACAAAGTAATTGAGGTTTTCACAAAACTCGGATTTCCTGTTGCCGAGGGCCCGGAAATTGAAGACGACTGGCATAATTTTACGGCCCTCAATTTCCCGCCCGACCATCCGGCAAGAGACATGCAGGATACTTTTTTCATTGAGAAAGACCCCGATATTGCCTTACGCACGCACACTTCTTCGGTTCAGATCCGCTATATGGAAAAGCACAAGCCCCCAATGCGAGCCATCTTTCCTGGACGGGTTTACCGCAACGAGGCTATTTCAGCACGCGCGCATTGCCTCTTCCACCAGGTTGAGGGCCTGTATGTGGATAAAAATGTTTCGTTTGCCGACCTGAAGCAAACACTCTTGTATTTTTCGCGGGAAATGTTTGATGCAAAAACCCAGATTCGTTTAAGGCCATCGTATTTCCCTTTTACCGAACCATCGGCTGAAATGGATATTTCGTGCAATATCTGCGGTGGCAAAGGTTGCAATATCTGTAAATACACCGGTTGGGTCGAAATATTGGGCTGTGGCATGGTTGATCCCAAGGTGCTGGAAAATTGCAACATTGACAGCAATGAATACACCGGCTTTGCTTTTGGCATTGGCATTGAGCGCATGGCGCTGCTCCTTTACCAGATCAACGATTTAAGGCTTTTCTTTGAGAATGACCTGAGGTTTTTGAAACAGTTCAGATCGGTGGTGTAAATGGCATGGTTGGCCGACGCTGTCAGCGTTCGCTATAAAAACCCAAGTTCCAGCATCGCCGAATCACTCATCATATCCTTGTCCCAGGGCGGTTCGAAGGTGAGAATGACTTCCGTTGATTTAACTCCACGAATTGATTTTATAGCTTCTTCTACCCTGATTGGGATGCTTTCTGCCTCAGGGCAATTTGGCGAAGTAAGCGTCATAGTTAACTTTACATCAAGGTTTTCTGTTACCTCAATTCCATAAATCAAACCCAGATCATAAATGTTGACCGGGATTTCAGGATCGAATATTTGCCGCATTTCTTCAGCCACGCGGTCTTCGAGGTAGCGTATCTGATCTTTGTTTTCCATATTAAACCTGTTCTTTTGCTTTAAACGCCAGGGCGTATAATTTAATCTGTTTGATCATGGATGTTAGGCCATTTGAGCGGGAAGGAGAAAGATGCTGCGTGAGCCCAATGGCATCAATAAATTCAAGTTTTGCATGTATAATTTCATCAGGGGTGCGATCCGAGAGTACACGGATCAGCAGGCTGATTATCCCACGGGTGATTACAGCATCGCTGTCGGCTGTGAAATGAATGTGCCCATCCACAAATTCTGCATGCAACCATACCCGCGACTGGCAGCCATGTATCAGGTTAGTCTCGGATTTATTTTTGGCATCAATCACATGTAGTGACTTTCCCATCTCTATCAGGTAGTTGTAACGATCAAGCCAATCGTCAAACATCTCAAATTCAGAGATAATTTCCTTTTCAGTTTCTTCTATTTTCATATTCCAAATTCAAGATTCCAAAATCAAGATTCAAGATTCAAGATCTTGATATGCTGAGGAATGCAGTCAGGAAATCTTGAATTTCAAATTTTGAATCTGGAATTAATAAAACATTTCCTTTACTTTCTCAATGGCCGCAATTAGTATGTCAATTTCTTCTTCGGTATTATAAAACGCGAGTGAAGCGCGGATTGTACCAGGCAATTTATAACGATCCATAACAGGCTGTGTGCAATGGTTTCCGGTTCGCACAGCAACGCCAAAGCGGTCAATGATAGTGCCGGCATCATAAGGATGGATCTTATCAATCAGGAAGGAAACTACACTGGTCTTTTCAGGTGCGTTTCCAATAATTGTAATATTCCCGGTTTCAAGGAGCCGCTTCGTCAGGTAATCGAGCAAATTCTTTTCACGCTCAGCAATATAGGGCAAACCCAGTTGCTGGATGTATGCTATGGCTTTGCCTAACCCGATCACATCGCCCACATTGGGCGTTCCGGCCTCAAACTTGAAAGGCAGGTTGTTATACGTGGTTTTTGTGAAAGAAACATCCTGAATCATTTCACCACCTCCCTGATAAGGGGGCATGGCGTTCAGCAATTCTTCGCGGCCATATAAGATCCCAATGCCCATTGGGCCAAATGTTTTGTGACCCGAGAAACTATAAAAATCACAGCCCAATACCTCCACATCAATTTCAGTGTGGGCTGATGCCTGTGCTCCATCAAGCATTACAGGGATGTTCCATCTATGGGCAGCGTCAATAAAATCTTTCACCGGAACAATTGTCCCAAGTGTATTGCTGATATGCGTAATGGAAACAAATTTGGTTCTTTGGTTCAGAAGTTTCAGGTAAGCCTCAAAATCAAGTGTACCATCATCAAGCGCCGGAATGATCCTGAGTTTGGCGCCAACCTGTTCGCAAAGCATTTGCCAGGGAACAATATTGGAGTGATGCTCGATTTCCGAAATAATTATTTCATCATCTTTACCAATAAACCTTCTTCCGTATGATGAGGCTACAAGGTTGATTGCTTCAGTTGTTCCGCGGGTAAATATTATTTCGTGAACATGTTTGGCATTGATAAATTGCTGTACCTGCACCCTGACATCTTCAAACGCCTTTGAAGCTTTGTTGCTCAGAAAATGTACGCCACGGTGAACATTGGAATTGTACTCCCTGTAATATTCCGATATTGCATCAATAACAACAGTGGGTTTTTGCGTAGTGGCGGCATTATCGAAATAAACCAGCGGCTTGCCATACACTTGCTGGCTTAGTATCGGGAAATCGCTGCGGATTTTTTCAATGTCTTGTACTAAGGGCATTTTGATCAGTTAATCGGTTAATTGCCTGGTGAGAACTCGTCGGGGTTCAAAGTTCAGGATTTTTATGATTCCAAATCTCTTTTACACCTTGGGGCTTTGAATTTGGAATTTGGGTCTTTGGTCTTATTTATTTGTTTTCCCCAGATCAATATCAAACGAGTACTTCCTTCCTTCCCTGCAATCCAGGATACATTGGTCGCAGATGGAAAGCTCACCCCTCAGCCGTTTGCTTACCAATTCATTGATCCTGCCTCTTAAAGGCTCAATATTGATTTTATCAATGATGGCGGCGGCAAAAGCATTCATCAGTGCCATACGGGCCGTTTCTTCCGAAATTCCACGCGACCGCATATAAAACAACGCTTCTGTATCCAATTGCCCTACTGTTGATCCATGACTGCACTTTACATCATCAGCATAAATTTCAAGCTGTGGGTTCGAATCAACGGTGGCCTTATCGGTAAGCAAAATGTTCTGATTTTTCTGGAAGGCATTGGTTTTCTGCGCATCCTTTCTTACAAGTATATGGCCGTTGAAAACAGCCGTTGCCTGATCGTCGAGTATGCCTTTGAATAACTGGTTGCTGTAATTATTGGGTTGGGCATGATCAACGTTTACATTGTTATCAACATGCTGTTCCTTGTCAACCAGGTAAAGCCCAAAAAGCTCGGCGCTGCAGTTTTGCCCATCCAGTATTACGTTGATATTGTTCCGTATAGTTCCCGGGTTCAATGTAAGCACATTGGTAATCATGCTGCTATTGCTCTTTTGTGTGATCCAGGCATTGGTGATCAGGGTTGAATCGTTGTCTTTGTTTTGCAGCTTATAATTTTCGAACACCGCGTTTTCACCTACAATGGCTTCAGTAACAGAATTTATAAGGCTTTGCTTGTGAAGCAATGAATGATCGCAATAAAGCAATTGAAGTTTGCTGTTCTTGCCCAAAACAACCAGGTTGCGGGGCTGGATGAAGAGGTTCTCAGTAAGATTGATGAGGTTTATGATCTGGATGGGCTTATCCACAATCACGTTATCGGGAACATACACAAACAGGCCATCCTGTGCAAAAGCCGTGTTCAGTGCCACCATTCCATTTCCTTTCACAGGGGCATATTTCCCGTAGTGATTTTCAATGAGATCAGGATGTTTGTTGAATGCGCTGGCCAGGCTCCCAACAATAACCCCACCCGGCAAATAGTTTAATCCGCCATTCTCGTGAACAAACCATCCGTTGAGCTGGGCAAACAAGTGCGATTCAAGTTCATGCACTTCGCACATGAACATTTTTTCAACATCAATATATTTTTCAAAAGGTTCGAAATGCTGAACATAGTCAAGCATGAGCGGTTTGGTAAGGCTGGTACTGCGCCATTTTTCCTGTCCGGTAGTTGGAAAGCCGGTTTTTTCAAATTCGCGCATCGCCTCTTGCCTGAGTTTGCTTAGATAGGGGCTATCGTTGCTGAAATTGCTTTCCAGGTTCTTATAAAACAGCTCAATCAGCTTATCCTTGAAACTATATTCAGTGAGTATATTATCCATTTTCAATTCATTTAGTCTTTGGATTTAGTCAGAGTCACAACACTGTACACAGTCTTAAATGTTTTTTCTGATCCAATCATATCCTTTTTCTTCCAATTCAATGGCCAGTTCTTTCCCACCCGATTTTTCAATACGTCCATCATACAGCACATGCACAAAATCCGGAATGATATATTCAAGTAGGCGCTGATAGTGGGTTATCACCATGAAGGCATTTTCTTTGCTGCGAAGTTTGTTTACACCATTGGCTACAACACGCAATGCATCTATATCGAGGCCCGAATCGGTTTCGTCAAGAATTGCCAGCCGCGGTTCAAGCATTGCCAATTGGAAAATTTCATTTTTTTTCTTTTCTCCACCCGAGAAACCTTCATTTACCGACCGGTTCGTAAGGCTGGTTTGCATTTCAAGCATTTTCTTGGCTGCTTCCATTTGAGCCAGAAACTCCTTTGCAGGAATCGGGTCCTGCCCTTTGTACTTTCGTTGTTCGTTGATAGCGGTTCGCATAAAATTAACGATGCTAACGCCTGGTATTTCTACAGGATACTGGAAGCCGAGAAAAATTCCCTCAGACGCCCGCTGCTCCACAGGCCAATCGAGGAGGTCTTTGCCGTCGTACAATACCTGTCCGCTGGTTACTTCAAAAACATCGCGACCTGCGATAACAGCAGCAAGCGTGCTTTTGCCGGTGCCGTTGGGTCCCATGATGGCGTGAACCTCTCCTTTTTTTACTTCAAGGTTGATTCCTTTAAGAATTTCCTTACCGTTGATTGATACTTTTAAATCCCTGATACTTAGCATTTACAGACTGTTTTATTGAGTTCTTTAGATTTTGGATTTTGACCTTTGGATTTTGGATTTGGATCTTGCCTAGCCTACACTTCCTTCGAGGCTCACAGCCAACAACTTCTGTGCTTCCACTGCGAACTCCATAGGCAAGTGTTTGAGAACTTCCTTGGCATAACCATTCACAATAAGCGCTATTGCATTTTCGGTGTCAATGCCACGTTGCTTGCAATAAAATAACTGATCTTCCGAGATTTTAGATGTTGTGGCTTCGTGTTCTACAATAGAAGAAGCGTTTTCATTATGAATGTAGGGAAATGTATGTGCCCCGCATTTATCGCCAAGCAAAAGCGAATCGCATTGGGTAAAATTCCTTGAGTTCACAGCGCGCTTGATCACTTTTACGAGGCCACGGTAACTGTTGTTGCTTACGCCGGCAGAAATTCCTTTCGAAATAATAGTGCTGCGCGTGTTCTTACCCAGGTGGATCATTTTGGTGCCGGTATCGGCTTGTTGATGATGGTTGGTCACCGCAACTGAATAAAACTCGCCGATCGAATTATCGCCCATCAATACTACACTTGGGTATTTCCATGTAATGGCAGAACCGGTTTCAACTTGTGTCCAGGAAATTTTAGAGTTATTGCCTTTGCAGATGCCGCGCTTGGTAACAAAGTTATAAACCCCTCCTTCGCCTTTCTTGTTGCCTGGATACCAGTTTTGAACCGTTGAATACTTGACCTCTGCATCTTTCAGGGCTATGATCTCAACGATAGCAGCATGCAGTTGGTTTTCGGAACGGGAAGGTGCGGTGCAACCTTCCATGTAACTCACGTAACTGCCTTCTTCGGCAATGATCAAGGTACGCTCAAACTGGCCGGTATTAGCAGCATTGATACGGAAATAGGTAGAAAGTTCCATGGGACAACGAACACCTTTTGGAATGTAACAGAATGAGCCATCCGAGAAAACGGCAGAGTTAAGGGCGGCAAAGTAATTATCATCGTGTGGGACAACTGTGGCCATATATTTCTGAACCAGTTCCGGATGTTTTTGCACTGCCTCGCTGAAGGAGCAGAATATAATACCGTGCTTTGATAATGTGTCGCTGAAAGTAGTTTTTACTGAAACGCTGTCAATCACCGCATCTACGGCTACTCCAGAGAGGCGCTTTTGCTCGTCCAGAGAAATTCCAAGTTTATTGAAGGTTTCAATCAACTCCGGGTCAACCTGGTCAAGGCTTTCTAGTTCCGGTTTCTTTTTGGGAGCGGCATAGTAAATAATATCCTGGTAATTGATAATCGGATATTTGATATGTGCCCATGTGGGTTCTTTCATTTCCAGCCATTTCCGGTAGGCTTTCAGGCGGAATTCGAGCATAAATGCCGGTTCATTCTTTTTTGCAGAGATTGCCCGTACGGTATCCTCACTCAGCCCTTTGGGGAATACATCCATGTCGAGGTCGGTAAAAAAGCCATACTTGTAATCCTGGCTGGTAACCTCTTCCAATATGTTTTGCTGATTATTTGTCATTATATCTTGAATTTTGCAGGCTCTTATTAAGATTAATTAAAGTTAACAAAATTAACAATTTTATCTGAACCTGCGCCAACGACAATTTTTTGCGATACAGTGTTGAAGTAATGCGGTGGCTAAGCTTGCTTGTCCCGATCCTTCGGGGTCGAAGCCTGGAGTGACTTGTCCGCCTAAAGCACGGGAATGTGGGTTGGTGGCGGATGGAATTATTAATTCAAAATTCCAGATTTAGGATTCAGAAATCTACAAATGACAGCTATTTGGATTTTGAACTTTGAGTCCACTCCGAAAAGTCAATCCGCCCCTAAATCCCCTAAAGGGGACTTCTACAAATTGCTGATTTTTAGCGTTTCCCCTTTAGGGGTCAGGGGCTAAAAACGGTAAAAATCAGCAATTTGTGACTTTTCGGAGTGGACTCAACTTTGGATTTTGGATTTTGTTCTTTGGATTTTTTTGCCAACTGCCAATTGCCAACTTTTTCACGAAGTGGCCTCAGGGCTTGTTGCTTCTATCAAGTTCAAGAACATGCATCTCAAGATCCTGCAGTATAAAAACCAGTTCTTTATAACGTTGAGGTAAGATTTCATGTGCAAGCTGGACGTTATTGATTTTACTCACAGAAGCAATAAAATCATCCAGGCTCATGAAGGGTGGAATGCCATCGTTAATCAGAAAATAGCTTAGTTGTTTTAGCTCGCTGATCATTAATTGTTGCTCATGGTTCCTGTTAGCCACAAAGTACCAGTTGATTTTGTTGGGCGCATCAAAATATCGGAAAAATGGAAAAGCTGATGTCTGGTTACCCGAATTACTTACCTGCATTTCCCCATCCCTTACAAGCCTGGTTCCCAGAGCCTGGTTCAGGAAAAAGCACATCTTAAAATCCTTCAGCTGTGTTGCAATTCCAATAACGGAATATTCATCACCATTAGCGACCTGGAGCCGATGCTTCTTAGCCATGAGTGAAATGATTTAAAGCAACAAAGTTAGCGGAGTTTTTTTTGCTTGCTGCGAAAAGTGCCCCGGAATCTTATTTACTGTAACAATTCAGTTACTCAATTTTTTTCCAATTCTTTCTGAGTAATCAGTTCGAGCGCCCTTTCAGCAGCCTGTTGTTCGGCAGCCTTGATAGAGAAGTCCTGACCATGCCCATAAACAGTCTGGTCAATCAGCGACTCCACGATATATTGTTTGTTGTAACCGCTTCCGACTTCCTGAACAACCTTGAATTCAAGTATTTTTCTTTCGCGCTGAACCCATTCGAGTAACTTACTTTTATAATTGAGGTCAATTGAAAGCAATTCATCCATGTTGATATGGAGGCGGATGATGCGGTCTACCACGATCTTCCTAGTGAAATCAAAGCCTTTATCGAGATAAAGCGCCCCGATGAAGGCTTCAAATGCATCCCCTTTCATTGACTTGTAATGCGGCCCACATTCCTGTGAACATTGGATTAGATTATCAATTCCCAGCTTTGCCGAAAGTTTGTTCAGATGTGCGCGACTTACTATTTTAGACTTCATTTTTGTAAGGAAGCCTTCATCCTTGAATGGGAATAGCTTAAACAGGTAATCGGCAATGATAGAATCCAGGATCGTATCGCCAAGAAATTCGAGCCGCTCATTTGAAATCCTGGCGCCGTTACTTTGTTTTATAGCCAGCGACTTATGCCTGAAAGCCAACTGGTATAACGAAATATTTCCGGGATAAAACCCGAAAATATTTCTGAGTTTGAAATAAAGTTTTCTGTCAGTTGATAGAATGGCTCTGAAAAAGCCTGGTTTAAAGAAATGCACAGCTTAACGTGTAAACTTCTTAACAACGATACTTACGTTATGCCCTCCGAACCCAAATGTATTTGTCAATGCCACATTTACAACCCTTTTCTTCGCCTTATGGAAAGTGAAATCAAGGCGGTTGTCAATATCAGGGTCATCAGTAAAATGATTGATTGTTGGAGGAATAATATCATTCTGAACCGCAAGTATGGTGGCAATTGCTTCAACTGCTCCAGCGGCGCCAAGTAAATGGCCAGTCATTGATTTGGTTGAGTTAATGCTTATTTTGTAAGCATCTTCTCCAAACAAATTAACAATGGCTCTGGGTTCTGAAATATCTCCCAGAGGTGTGCTGGTTCCATGCGTATTGATATGATCAACCTCATTCAATGCAAAGCCGGCTTCCAGCAAAGCATATTTCATTGATTTACGTGCGCCTTCGCCTTCGGGATGCGGGCCTGTAATATGGTAGGCATCGGCCGAAAGGCCTGCACCGGCCACTTCTGCATAAATTTTTGCTCCACGCTTCAGGGCATGTTCAAGTTCTTCAAGTATCAATGCTCCTCCGCCTTCGCCCATAACAAATCCATCGCGGTCCTTATCAAACGGCCTCGAGGCAGTTTTGGGATCGTCATTACGGGTTGATATAGCATGCATGGCATTAAAACCACCTACTCCGGTTGGGCTTATACTTGCTTCACTGCCTCCGCAAACAAAGGCATCGGCCTTGCCAAGCCCTATATAATAAAAGGCGTCAACAATAGCGTTGGCTGAGGAAGCACAGGCTGAGACAGTTGCGAAATTGGGACCCATAAACCCATGCCTGATTGAGATATGGCCTGCGGCAATATCAGCAATCATTTTAGGAATAAAAAACGGGTTAAAACGCGGGGTTCCATCGCCATGAGCGAAATTGATCAATTCTTCAGCGAAGGTGTCAATTCCACCAATACCGCTCGACCAGATTACCCCCACCCTGTCGCGGTCAATCTCTGATGCATCAATGCCAGCGTCTTTGATTGCCTCGTCGCTGCACACCAGCCCGTATTGGGCATACCTGTCATATTTCCGGGCTTCTTTGCGATCGAAATGATCGGCTGCATCAAAACCTTTCAACTCGCAGGCAAACTGTGTTTTGTGTTTGGAGGCATCAAAACGTGTAATAGCATCAGCGCCACTGACTCCATTAATCAAACTATTCCAATAGTCATGGGTGTTGTTGCCTATTGGAGTCAGTGCGCCTAAGCCGGTAACTACAACTCGCTTTAACTTCATTAAATAATGAAATTACTTAACAATGTTTTCAATGTAAGCGATGGCTTCGCCAACGGTGCCAATTTTTTCGGCTTGCTCATCGGGAATGGCCATGTTGAATTCTTTTTCGAACTCCATGATGAGTTCAACGGTGTCGAGAGAGTCTGCACCCAGATCGTTGGTGAAGCTTGCTTCAGGTGTTACTTCACTTTCGTCAACTCCAAGCTTATCAACGATGATAGCTTTTACTTTTGCTGCAATTTCTGACATTTTTTCTCCTTTTTTGATTTGAGCCTGCAAAGTAAAAGATAAAAACGATCATAACAAAAAAGTAAATTGCTTTTTTTAGATGTGAGAAGCTTAATTATTTGTTTATCAGCATTATTGATTCAGAGCCTAAAAAGGTATATTTTAGCATCTTACTGTAAAACAGCTAGTAAAAGATATTCTGAGAATGGCTGAATTTTTCTGATATTTGCGCTTTCTGAACACACTTATGAGCAAACGTATAGTGATACTGGCATCTGGAAGCGGAACAAATGCTGAAGCCATTGCCAGGTATTTTGAGCCTGGTGCGAACGCAAAGGTTACGCTGATAATGAGCAACCGCTGCGATGCTTATGTGCTGGAGAGAGCTAAAAAACTGAACATTCCCGCAAATTGTTTTTCCCGAACCGAACTATACGAAACCGATCTGGTGCTGAACCGGCTAAAAGCAGAGAATCCGTCATTGATTGTTTTGGCCGGTTTTCTCTGGCTAATGCCCGATAATATTATCCGGAATTTCACAAGGCAAATCATAAATATTCATCCTGCCCTGCTGCCAAAGTATGGAGGCAGGGGCATGTACGGTTCAAAAGTGCACGAAGCAGTAATTGCCGCCGCTGAAAAGGAAAGCGGCATCAGCATTCATTACGTAAATGAGAAGTATGATGAAGGCGACATCATTTTCCAGGCACGCTGCCCGGTTTTACCAAACGATACTCCCGAAACCCTTGCACAGCGCATTCATGCACTGGAGCACCGGCATTATCCTGAAGTGATTGAGAAACTGCTTGCTTCACTGTAGCTTGGCGCACCGTCCGACCGCTCCCAGCGGTCTGACGGACCGGTGGGCAGGGAGAAGTTTGTGGTGCATTAGCCCCATCCTATCGCTCCCAGCGATCGGATGGGTAAAAACCCTGTCACCAATATCCGTCAGACCGCTTGGAGCGGTCGGACGGAAAGCAAGCATGACTCCTATGTCTTGGCTCTTGTGTCTTGCTTCTTGGTTCTTGGGACTTGGAATTTTGAATTTGGGGCTTTGGACCTGGGTCTTCCCTACAACGGAATATTCCCATGCTTCTTCGCCGGACTTGCCTCGCTTTTGTTCTGGGTCATTTCCAGCGCCTGTATCAGTTTGCGGCGTGTATAGCGGGGATAAATGATCTCATCAATATAGCCCAATTCGGCGGCTTTGTATGGGTTCGCAAAGGCTTCACGGTAATTGTTAACGGCTTCTTTTTTCTGCTCTTCGTCAAGTTGGCGGTAAAGGATGTTTACAGCGCCGTCGGGGCCCATCACGGCAATCTCGGCGGTAGGAAACGCGTAATTCACATCCGCGCCTATATGCTTGCTCGACATCACATCGTAAGCCCCGCCATACGCCTTGCGGGTAATTATTGTTATTTTGGGAACCGTGGCTTCGGCAAAAGCATACAACAGTTTTGCACCATGTTTAATGATGCCGCCAAACTCCTGGTTGGTTCCCGGTAAAAACCCTGGCACATCCACGAAGGTGATAAGGGGAATGTTGAAGGCATCGCAGAAACGCACAAAACGCGCAGCTTTTACTGAGGAGTTGATATCCAGTACACCCGCCAGAAATGCAGGCTGGTTGGCCACAATGCCCACAGGTTTCCCATCCAGGCGGGCGAAGCCGGTAAGCATATTTTGTGCATAATGCGGCATTACCTCGAGAAAGTTGCTGTCGTCCACCACGCTGTGGATGAGTTCTTTCATGTCGTAAGGCTTGTTGGGATCGGCAGGAACCAATTGTTCAAGCTTTTCATCCTCGCGGTTGGGGTCGTCAATACTTGGTGCTACAGGCGGGTCTTCCATGTTGTTCGAAGGCAGGAAACCCATCAGCTCGCGGATCATCATCAAGCATTGTTCATCATCGGAAGCCATAAAATGTGCCACGCCGCTTTTGGCATTGTGGGTCATGGCGCCGCCCAATTCATCTTTGGTAACCTCTTCGTGGGTAACGGTTTTGATCACATCGGGGCCGGTTACGAACATGTAGCTGGTATCCTTTACCATGAAAATAAAATCGGTGATGGCAGGCGAATACACAGCGCCACCGGCACATGCCCCAAGTATGGCAGAGATTTGTGGTATTACACCGGAACTTTTCACGTTGCGGTAAAAGATATCGGCATAGCCGGCAAGGCTTTGTACTCCTTCCTGAATGCGCGCCCCGCCGGAGTCGTTCAATCCAATGACCGGAGCGCCCATTTTCATGGCGAGGTCCATGACTTTCACAATTTTATCGGCATTGGCACGGCTCAGGGTTCCGCCAAAAACCGTGAAATCCTGTGCGAACACATATACCAGGCGGCCATCAATTTTTCCGTAGCCGCTCACTACGCCATCGCCGGAGATTTTCTGTTTGTCCATGCCGAAATCAGAAGTGCGGTGGGTCATGAACTTATCGAGTTCAACAAAGCTGCCGGGATCGAGCAATATTTCAAGGCGTTCGCGTGCTGTTTTACGGCCTGTAAGGTGAAGTTTTTCTATTCTTTCAATTCCGCCGCCCAGCAGGGCTTCGGCATTCTTTTCTTCAAAGCGTTTGTAGACGTCTTCCTTTGTGTTCATTGGTTTGTTGTTTTGTGATGCTGTTATGGTGGAGTGTTGGAGTAATGGAGTAATGGAGTGATGGAAGGTTTGATTGGTTAATTGGTTAAATAGTTAGAAGTATATTGGGATTGGGCTGTTTGAACTTTGAATTTTAAACTTTAAGCTTTGGATTTTTAGCCTTGGGATTTGGAATTTGGAGCTTGGATCTTACTCAAAAACCATCATCACCTGGTTTCCATCCACTACATCGCCTTCGGCAATATTGATTTTTTTCACTTTGGCATCGCGGGGAGCTTTGAATTCGCTTTCCATTTTCATGGCCGAGATGGTCATCACGGTTTGGCCGGCTTCTACTTCGTCGCCTTCTTTCACCAATATCTTTACAACTTTACCTGGCATGGGGCTTATGATTGTATCACCACTGGCTTGTTGTCCGGCGCCCGAACGATTTTTCAGGTACCTGGCCTGCGGGTCAATCACCTCAATATCGTAGCTGTTGTAAAAGGTGTTGACAGTATAATGGCGTTTGCTACTGGTATTCACCATTTCGATATTATAGGATTTAGCGTTGAGCAAAGCTGAGTAAATACCTTCTCCCAGTTTTGCCAGATCCAGTTCAATGATCTCACCATCAACGCTCACCTTCACCTGGTGGCCTTCGCGATGCAGCAGTTCAACTTCTGCTGTACGACCGTTTATGTTTATCTCTGTTTTCATTTTGACTGATTCAAGATTCAATATTCAAAATTAAGGAGCAAACTATGATCATTTGAGGAATCTGAAATTTGGAATTTGGAATAATTAATATTTACCTCCTTAGCGTTTGTCGGCTACGTTCTTTCCATCTGCTTGTTCCGTTTTGCGAAACCTTCGCGCTCGGTTCTGACCCGAGTTTGTCCAGGTAATCAATATAAGTTGCAATGATGGCAAGGGTTTCGCAGCGGTCGCCACAATAAGGGTCCTGCATCAGGAAATCCATATTGTCCTGAATAAAATGGGTGTTGTAGTTTCCGCTTTTAAATGCCGGTGCATCCATAATCCTTTCCAGGAATTTGATGGACGTTTTCACACCTGTGATCTTGTATTCATACAAGGCCCTGCGCATTCGCCAGATGGCTTCCCCGCGGGTTTGCGCCCAAACAATCAGCTTGGAGATCATCGGGTCGTAATAAATAGGAATCTCATAACCTTCGTACACATAGCCATCATGCCTCACACCCAAACCAAGAGGTTCGGTAATGTGACGGATCAGACCCGGACTAGGCATAAAGTTGTTGTTGGTGTCTTCGGCATAAATCCGGCATTCAATGGCATGGCCGAACTGGCGCAAATCTTCCTGCTTCAATTTCAGGTGTTCGCCGTTGGCAATGTGAATTTGCTCTTTTACCAAATCAACGCCCACAACCCGCTCGGTGATAGGGTGTTCTACCTGCAGGCGTGTGTTCATTTCAAGGAAGTAATAGTTGAGGTTGTCATCAACAATAAACTCAATGGTGCCTGCACCATGATAATTTACGGCTTTTGCTGCTGCTACGGCATAACGGCCCATTTCCTCACGGATTTCAGGAGTGAGTAGTGGCGAAGGTGTTTCCTCGATCACTTTCTGGTGGCGGCGCTGCACCGAACATTCGCGCTCAAAAAGATGAATAGTATGCCCGTGCTGATCGGCCAGTATCTGGAACTCGATGTGATGGGGCGAATCAATATATTTTTCAATATAAACGGCATCATCGCCAAAAGCAGAAGCAGCTTCCGAGCGCGCAGCACGTATTCCGGCAATAATTTCACTTTCCTTGCGAACCAAACGCATGCCTTTTCCACCGCCGCCTGCCGAAGCTTTGATCATCACCGGCAAACCGATTTCTTTGATGATCTTTATTGCTTCCTTGTCGTCAGTGATTTTATCCTGGGTTCCCGGAACCACCGGAACGCCAGCCTTCGACATGTGTTTGCGCGCGGTAATCTTGTCGCCCATGGCTGAGATGGCATAAGGCGAGGGGCCAATGAAAATTATTCCTTCATCAGCACAGCGTTGTGCGAATTTTTCATTTTCTGAAAGAAAACCATAGCCGGGATGAATGGCATCGGCGCCACATTTTTTGGCAACTTCAATGATCTTTTCAATGTTCAGATAACTTTGAACCGATGGTGAAGGGCCAATGTGGTAAGCTTCGTCAGCATAACGCACATGCAGGGATTTGCGGTCGGCATCGGAGAAAACGGCGGTGGTGAGGATGCCCATCTCACGACAGGATCGCATAACCCTGACGGCTATTTCGCCGCGGTTAGCGACCAAAACCTTTTTAATCATTTGAAATCAGCTTGGTTAAATCTTGGAACTTAAACAAAAGCTAGTGGAAAAGGTTTATTTTTTGTGATGCAGTGGTGCAGTGTTGCAGTAGTGGAGTGGTCAATTGGTTGATTAGTCAATTGGTCAACTGGTGGAGTAATGGAGTGTTGGAGGAATGGAGGAATGGGAATGGGAATCGCACTTCGTCCCTCGTCCCTCGTCCCTCTAAAAAGCCTTAAACCCAATAATCTCTCTTATTTCGCGGATGCTGCGGAATCTTAACTCCTCCTCAATTCTCATGTCAAGTGACGATGAGGGCTTTGGTAGGTCAACATCAATGATCAGCCCATTTTCGTTGATCATGATGTATTTCGGAATAATTTTAATCAAATACTTTTCTCCGAACTCCGTTTTCATCCCATCCGGAATTATCACGTCAATCCCCTTATGTGCTCTGATTTCTTTATTAAGGAATGTTTTCCAGCTTTTTACGGATTGATCCACTGAAATCAATAATATTACAACATCGGAATTACCGGCGTATTTATCTGCAATTTCCACTAAGTGTGGACGTTCGTCCAGGCAAGGGGCACACCATGTTGCCCAAACACCTATCACTACAAGTTTGCCTTTAAAGTCAGATAATTTAACAGTATTACCATTGTTTGCGATTGCAGAAAAATCAAATGCCCTTTCTCCTTCCCTGGACGATATAAAAGAATTCGCCAAACCTTTAAAGAGATGCAAATAATCGTTGGCTTGCTCTCGTTCAAGGGCGCTCTCAAAAGCAGCTTTTGTAATAAAATATTGATGTTTCTTCCAATATGATGGTCTATCAATAATCCGTTGCAAGTAAATTGCTTTTAAAAAGTCCCTCAAGTCCTGAGAAATATCCTGTTTATCAATGTGGGTTAAAAAATGATCAATTCCCGGAATAGTATCTATCGCCCTTAAAATCTCCACTTCGTATTTATAGAGCACAATATCTGGCATTGATTTGACCAAAATGTGATCGTGATCAATGTTGGTAATAAATTCATAATATTTGGTTTCACAAGGATATTCTCTAATCACTCTCCCGTAATAAAACAGAAAGTTATACGCCAATCCTTTGTTTCGGGATCGCAATAGCTGTTTCTCATCCTTGCTTAATCTGGACATCATCTGGGTGATTTGTTGATCCCTGAAAGAAATCAAGCTATCAAACACAATGAGCACTTTCTCCGGATTGTTCTCATTCCAGAACAAATCATTATGTTTTTCAAACATTTCGTTTTGGGATCGCCAAAAGTATTTCAAGAGCGAATCAGCCACAGAATTTGTTTTTATCAATACGGCAGAATCAATATTGATTACTTTTTTAATCTTTGGATCAATAACATAAATATTTTCATTACCGACCCCGTTCAGTTCAATCGAAGCGATAATTATTTCGTCAAGCTTAAACCTGAATTCCGATTGTCCTTTGATCAATGGTATTTGTGCGATGACTTTTTCTGTACTTATCTCTCGGATTGTAAGAGTATCAGCAATGTTTGTATGACCCTCAAGAACAATGATTGCATATTGATTATGATTACATCCGATAAGCGCAATGAAAACTAATAAATAAAAAACTTGCAACCGTCTCATATTTAAAAATGTACCTGGCACAGAAGAATTATAGTGTGCGATAAGATTCAAAAAGCAAAACATATTTTTGAAGCATGTCAACATCTTCAATTTACCAAGCCTCCTTTCGTCCCTCGTCACTTCGTCCCTCTAAAATGCCTTAAACCCAATAATCTCCCTCACTTCGAGGATGGTGCGGGAGGCGCTTTCACGGGCTTTTGCTGCGCCAAGGCTGGCGACTTTATGCAGATGGTTATTGTCGGAATTCAATTCCTTGATCTTTTCACGGAAGGGAGCTGTGAAGGCTATAGCATCTTCAGCCAATTGCTTCTTCATATCGCCGTATCGGATCTGGCAGGAATTGTAAAGCTTGCTGTAGTGCTCATAAACCTCCTGTGAGGAAAGCGCCTTCATTAACTGGAAAATATTTTCGATGGGCTGGGGTTTGGGCTGGTTTTCTTCAGTTGGACCGGCATCGGTTACGGCGCGCATGACTTTTTTGCGGATGGCTTCGGGTTCGTCAGATAAATAAATGGCGTTTTGATCGCCATCTGATTTGCTCATTTTGGTGCTGCCATCCAGCCCGGGAATTTTAATCAGTTCCTCTCCGAAGTTAAAAGCCACAGGGGCAGGGAAATATTCCACATTATACATACGATTGAAACGGTTCGCAAAATTGCGCATCATTTCAAGGTGTTGTTCCTGGTCTTTTCCTACGGGAACCTTGGCAGCTTTGTGGATCATAACATCAGCCGCCATCAAGGTGGGATAGGTGAGCAAACCGGCGTTGATGTTATTGGGTTGGGTTCGCACTTTTTCCTTGAATGACGCCACCCTTTCCAATTCACCCAAATAGGCATTCATGTTTAGCAGCAGATAAAGCTCTGTAACTTCAGGAACATCGCTTTGAATGTACAAGATAGCTTTTTCAGGATCCATGCCGGCGGCCAGGAAATTAACCAGCACATTTTTAACATTGCCGTGCAAATCGGCAGGTGTTGGGTGAGTGGTGAGCGAATGATAATCGGCGATGAAAAAATAGCACTGGTGCTCTTCCTGCATCCTTATAAAATTCTGAACCGCTCCAAAATAATTACCAAGGTGGAGGTTTCCGGTAGGCCTGATGCCGCTTACAACAATATCCATCGTTTAATTTATTGTTAAAAATGAGGCGCGAAATTACAAAAAAAGTGCCCTTTCCGGAGCACTTGTCATAGGATTATCTCGTCGTCGTTCTTGTTAAAAAAGTGATATTCAAGAATATGATAAGCAGCCATTGGTTTCAGTTTTATCCACTTACCGTATTTGAAGTACCATTTCATCCTCAGGGATGGCATGCCCTTTATCAAAAAAGCATACACATAAGGGTGAACGGTAAGCTTCAGGAACTTTTCGTTTTGATCCTTTATCAGGTAGTGAATGTTATTTTCGATCTCATCAATAAGCATGATGCTCGATTTCACCTTACCGGTACCATCACATGAAGGGCATTTTTCAAGCACCTGCACCGTCATTTCGGGTCTGACCCGTTGCCTTGTGATCTGAACCAAACCAAACTTGCTCGGAGGCAGAATGGCATGCTTGGCACGGTCTTTCGCCATCTCATCCTTTAGTTTCTGGAAAAGATCGCGGCGGTGCCCCGGTTGGTGCATATCAATGAAATCCACCACGATGATGCCGCCCATATCACGCAGTCGTAATTGCCTCGCCACTTCAATAGCCGCTTCTTTGTTTACAGCAAGTGCATTGGTTTCCTGCGAATTATCGGAGTTAACCCGGTGGCCGCTGTTGATATCAATCACATGCAACGCTTCGGTGTGTTCAATAATGAGATACACACCACTTTTTATGGTTACGATTTTCCCAAAAGCATTCTTGATCTGTTTATCAATCCCGTAATGTTCGAAAATCGGGATCTTACCTTTGTACAGCTTTACAATATCAACCTTATCGGGAAATATTTTCTTAATGTAATTCCTGGTTTCGTCGTAAACAACCGAATCATTTACATAAATGTTGTTGAACGACTCGCTGAGTATATCGCGTAGAATGGCCGATGTACGGTCAATTTCGCTGATTATTTTTTGCGGTGGCTGCGAACCATTTAATTTAATTGCAGTGTTTTCCCATTTCTGGGTCAAATTCCTGAGATCCGCATCAAGGTCGGCAACCATTTTGTTTTCGGCAACGGTTCGGATGATGATGCCGCAATTTTTTGGTCTTATGCTTTGAATCAGTCTTTTAAGCCTGTTGCGTTCTTCGGGGCTTTTAATTTTCTGAGATACCGAAATCCGGGTCGAAAAGGGAACCATAACAAGGTACCGTCCGGCAAACGCCAGTTCAGAAGTAATACGGGGACCTTTGGTTGAAATAGGTTCTTTTGCAATCTGAACCACAACCAATTGGTTCGGGCTGAGAACAGCGGAAATCCTGCCGCTTTTATCAATATCCGGCTCCATCTCAAACTTGGCGAGCGAGCCGTCCTGAACCTTGCCTGAAAGTGCAAGTTTCACAAATTTATTAAGGGAGTTAACCTGGGGGCCAAGATCGAGGTAATGAAGGAAAGCGTCTTTTTCGTAGCCAACATCTACAAATGCAGCATTGAGGCCAGGCATTATTTTCCGAACCCGGCCAAGGTACACATCTCCAACTGCATAGTTGTTGTTGCTTCTTTCCTTGTTGAGTTCTACTAATACCTTGTCCTCAAGTAATGCAATGCTGACCTCGGACGATTCCGAATCAATAACTAATTCCTTGTTCACTACTTATATAGTGTGTTAATATCTACCTGCATTGGAACAGACCAACTCCACAAATCAAACGGTAAATGAGTAGGGATGGAAAAGAATAAAAAAAGGGGCGAGTTACAGTATGTAATAAACTGTAACTCACACTTCCTTGCTCTTATTTCTTCTTATGGCGATTCTTTCTCAAGCGTTTTTTGCGCTTGTGGGTCGCCATCTTGTGCCTTTTTCTTTTCTTTCCGCTGGGCATAATAGTATGGTTTAAAAATTACCGTTTCTTAATTAACCTTGTTTTTAACTTCGCTAACAAAGGTTTTGGCTGGTTTGAATGAAGGAATGTTGTGTGCCGGAATAATGATGGTAGTGTTCTTTGAAATGTTCCTTCCTGTTTTCTCTGCTCTCTTTTTAACAATAAAGCTACCGAAACCGCGCAGATACACGTTATCTCCGTTTGCAAGTGAACTTTTAACGGCTTCCATGAAAGCTTCAACTGTTGCCTGAACGGCCACTTTTTCAATTCCAGTTTTATTAGCAATTTCTGCTACAATTTCTGCCTTTGTCATAGTCTTTTAGTTTTTAATGATTTGATAATAAATTTTTTAATGAGGGCTGCAAAGATATAATATTTTCATAAACGAGAGAAATTCTAAGAATTTTTATTTCCCAACTTCATTTACCTTTGCGCTTCATGACGGAGGAAATTCTTTTTCGCAACACACTGGTAAATTGGTATTTAGAAAATTGTCGTCCACTCCCTTGGAGGACGACTAACGATCCTTATGCCATTTGGGTTTCGGAAATCATATTACAACAGACCCGTGTGAACCAGGGTTTAGCTTATTATCACCGCTTTATTTCACGCTTTCCTGACATTCAAAGTCTTGCAAATGCATCCGAGGAACTTGTGCTGAAAACGTGGGAAGGGCTGGGTTATTATTCGAGGGCACGCAATATGCATGCAACTGCCAGGTTTTTGGTTGAGAGCCATAACGGGAATTTTCCGGAAGACTTTAAAGAACTTGAAAAACTAAAGGGAATAGGTAAATATACTGCAGCCGCTATTGCCTCAATTGCTTTCAACAAGCCTGTGGCAGTTGTTGATGGCAATGTCCTCAGGTTTGTTTCCCGGTATTTGGGAATATCACAACCGATAGATTCTGGAAAGACTATTAACAATATTAGTAGTCACGTAAATGAATTGATCAGCGCTGATTCGCCGGGATTATTCAACCAGGCCATGATGGAATTTGGAGCCTTGCAATGTGTGCCGGTCAAGCCGGATTGTAATAAATGTCCTTTTGCCAATGATTGTAAAGCGTACAAAGAAGAAAAGGTTGCTGTGATTCCTTATAAAGAAAAGAAAACCGGGGTTACGGCCAGGTTTTTCAATTACCTGGTTGTCCAGCATTATTTTAACGATTTTCCCGGCATTGTGCTCAGGCATAGAAACCATGGCGACATCTGGAAACATTTGTATGACTTTCCGCTTATTGAAACCAACAAACTGTTAAGCATTGATCAACTACGCAGCCATGACGAATTCATGAAACTGTTTGACGGTTCAGACCCGGTAACAGATGTTTATCCCGGATCGTACAGGCATTTGCTGACACATAGAATTATTCATGCCCGCTTTTTTAAGATTTTGCTTGGGAAGAATGATTCACTCCGCCTCCCCGATGGTTATATAAGCACTAATAATCCCACTCATTTTCCGATGCCGGTATTGATCAAAAAATTTATTGAAGAGCAGGATTTGAAAACGCTACTAAATCTGATGCCATGAAAATAGGCAATATTGATCTGGGCGAAAAACCGCTGGTGCTAGCGCCTCTTGAAGACGTTACAGATTCAGCTTTCCGGCTGGTTTGCAAGAAGTTTGGCGCCGACATGGTTGTTACGGAGTTTATCTCCTCCGAGGGTTTGATCCGGGACGCCGCAAAAAGTCAGAATAAACTCATATTCAAAGAATCTGAACGTCCTATTGCAATTCAAATCTTTGGCCATGATCCTGAAGCTATGCGACAGGCTGCTTTATTGGCCGAAGAAGCCAATCCTGAAATCATTGACATCAACTTCGGATGCCCTGTAAGGAAAGTTATCAATAAAGGCGGCGGCGCCGATCTTTTAAGGGATGTTCCGCGAATGATCAATATTACGAAAGCCGTGGTGAATGCTACAAAACTGCCGGTAACTGTGAAAACCCGGCTGGGATGGGATGAAGGATCAAAAAATATTGTTAAAATTGCAGAACGCTTGCAGGATTGCGGCATTTCCGCCATAACCATTCATGGCCGTACAAGGGCTCAAATGTATAAAGGAGCAGCCGACTGGACTTTGATTGCTGAAGTTAAAAACAATCCGGCGATGCATATCCCTGTGATCGGAAACGGTGATATTGGTAGTCCCGAAACTGCAAAACTGATGTTTGATAATTATGGTGTTGATGGCATCATGATAGGCAGGGCAGCCATTGGCAATCCCTGGTTGTTTGAGCAGATAAGAAATTTCCTTAATGATGGCGTTCGCACTGAAGGCCCAGATTTGAGAACCCGGATAGCAGTTTGTAAAGAGCATCTTCTTCATGCAATTGCATTGAAGGGTGAGAGAAGAGCCATCCTGGAAATGAGAAAACATTATTCGGGATATTTCAGAGCTTTGCCACATTTTAAAGAGCACAGGCTCCAATTGTTAACAAGCAGTTCATTGGCTGAGGTTGAAGTAGTGTTCGCCAATTTAATACGCTCCATTACAAACGCTTATTCCCTTGAATAGGAGATTAATTTTGTCAGAGTTTCTTTCTTTGTATTTTAGCCGCACAGTTAACCCTATAAGATAAGCGAGTGGATACTTACAAAATTTTTATAGTTGAAGATGAGGCAATTTTTGCCAGAATTATTGCGCATCATTTATCTCTGAACCCTGATTATGAGGTCGAGATTTTTGCAAATGGCAAGCAATTACTTGGCAATCTTTATCGAAATCCTTCGGTCATCACACTTGATTACAACCTTCCGGGAATGACCGGCCTTGAAATTCTTACCAAAATCAAGGAGTTTAACCCCGATCTTCCTGTTATCATTGTTTCAGGACAACAGGAAATATCAACTGCGGTAGAGCTGTTAAAAAAAGGAGCTTATGACTATGTACTCAAGGATCAGGACACAAAGGATCGTTTATGGAATATAATTAAGAACCTGCGCGAGACTGACAAACTCAAGCAAAAAGTCTCGGTTCTTGAACAGGAAGTTGTTAAAAAATACGAATTTGGCAACATAATCAAGGGAAACAGCAACGCGATTGAACGTGTTTTTCAGTTGATTGAAAAAGCGGCTCGTACTGGTATTACCGTATCCATTACCGGCGAAACCGGAACAGGAAAGGAATTGGTTGCCAAATCTATACATTTTCATTCTGCGCGATCCCATCACCCGTTTGTAGCCGTCAATGTATCAGCAATTCCGAAAGAACTGATGGAAGCCGAGATGTTTGGTCACGAGAAAGGTGCATTTACAGGAGCTATGAACCGCAGGATCGGAAAGTTTGAAGAGGCGCAAAAAGGAACTATTTTTCTTGATGAAATCGGTGATATGGATCTCAACATGCAATCCAAGCTATTGCGGGTGCTGCAGGAAGAAGAAGTCACACGTATTGGCGGCAACGCAGTTGTAAAACTTGATGTGCGTGTAATTTGTGCAACCCATAAAAATCTGTTGGAGGAGGTTAAAAAAGGCAATTTCCGCGAAGACCTTTATTACCGTTTGCTTGGTTTACCCATCGAATTGCCCCCGTTACGCGACAGAAAAAGCGATGTGTTTTTATTGGCCAGGCACTTTGTTGAAGAGTTTTGTGCCAAAAACAAAATGAAAAAGCTGGCTATATCACCAGAGGCATTTGAGAAACTCGGGAAATATCATTTTCCTGGCAATGTACGTGAACTCAAGGCTATTATTGAACTGGCCGCGGTAATGGCTGACAGTGATACCATTTCTGATATAGACATAAAATTCAGTTCAACCGGGGTGCTGAATGATTTTCTCCAGCAAGAAACAACGCTGGACGAGTATAACCGGAAAATAATAAAACACTTCCTTGAGAAATATGAGAACAAGGTTCGCCTTGTAGCCGATAAGCTAGGCGTTGGCAAAACCACTATTTACAGGATGATGCAGGAGGAAAAGTTGTAGATGTTATTTAGTTACCATTAATCTTGGAATGACCAGAAATGAGACAATTAACAATCACATTTTTGACTTTTATCATTTTGACAAGTTGCTCAAATGACAATACTTCTGCCGGTGACAATAAAGTAAACCAAACTGACAGATTGAATAATAATTTCATTTCAATTTTAAATGGTGTCTGGGTATTGACAGACTATATAAACGAAATTGAAAAAACTAAGTCACCCTTAAAGTCTTCGGACAGGTTAGAAGGTGTTGTGACAATGGTTATTGACGCAACATTTCAATCTGACAGTATAGATATTGGAGTTAGCTGGAACAATCATGAAGGTTTTAATTTCATGGCTTTTTTTGAATCTGGACAAGAAACGACTAATTTAAAAACCAATCTTCCAGACTTTGATGTCAAAACGAACTATTTCGAACTTGGCTACGAAAAAATAAACAATAAAGTTTTATTAGCTCTTTATCGTTATAACAGCTCCGATAAACTTATTGATAAAAGAATGTTTGCTAAAGTATCAGACAAACAAAATAGCGATGATGCGGCGTGGGGTCTTCAATACATGGTGAATGAAAAACTTTTTTCCGGTGACTATTTGCTTCTTGACAGCACAAACAATTGGACAAAGGTTACTTTGAAAAGCGATGGCACAATTACTGGATATTCTGGTTTCAAAACTTACAATGTAGCTACTGACTTTTTAGGTGGGCCTAAGACAATCTTGGATGAAATATTTTTTAATGCCAACGAAAGGAATGCAATGTTGTTTGCATTCATAATACAAAACGATACTACTTATTTATATAGCACTATTGGCAACGAAGAAGAAGGCGAACTTTTACATCTCGACAAAGTCAAATATAAACTTGTGAGACAATGATGGAAAGAACTTCAACTGGTAACAGCCGCTTGTACGACCTGCTAATTCAAACCCACTTTTGCCTTTCGATATGCCTTTCATCAACCAGAAACAAAAAGCCACAGCATTTATTGGTTAATTAACACATTTATGTAAATTTGCAACCCTGTTTTTGCGAACCTGGTTAAAGGATCGCACAAACAAGCGCCTATAGCTCAGTTGGTTAGAGCAACTGACTCATAATCAGTAGGTCCCTGGTTCAAGTCCAGGTGGGCGCACAAAGATCAACCCTGTCAGATTCCTTATTTGTCAGGGTTTCTTTTTTAGCAGTATACTTTGTACAAAACAAATTGTTATGCACCATCGTTATCATTCAATCTTCGGCTTGTAACTACTAAAAACCGCTGAGATTAAAGGTAGCATGATTGACATCCTTTATACCAATTTCCTTGACTAGAAAATTTCTTTGTAGTTTTGAACCCTCATTTAATACAATATTCATGAAAAAAGCATTGGTATTTGCAGCCTTGGTATTTATTGCAACAATTACAATGGCACAGGGTGTCAGCCCATATTCAGTTAGAAATATCCGTTTTGGATTAGAGCTCAATTCCGACATTTGGCTTAATACGCCTGCTGAACTTGAACTTCGGACTATCAACCGGGGTGCAAATATTTCCCTTCTTTATTACCATCAGTTTGGTGAGTCGGGGTTCGGAATTTCAAGCGGGCTGGTATTGGCTACGCAAAATATGTATACGAAGAATGCCGTGCTGACAACCAACACTGCTGGGGTTTCAGAATTCAGTTATATCCTTGATACAATTACACATCAAAAATATAAGCTTAACCTCAACTGGGTAGAATTACCCCTTGAATTCAGTTACAAAACCAAAAGCCATCTTACTTTTGCCCTGGGCGCAAAAGCCGGATACCTGATTTCGGACAAAACCAAATATAAAGGCAATGACTTTACAAGTGATGCTGAAACCGAGGTCAAAATGAAAGTGTTTAATAACCCGAATATAATGAATTACCGGCTCGGTACTTATGCCATGATTGGATACAAATGGATCAATCTTACAGCCTATTATGGCCTTACCAATTTGTTTGACGACAACTTTGGCCCGGAAATGTCGCCAATTACAGTTGGCATTCTCGTGCGACCCTATTAAATGCCCTTTGATTAACTTGCGGGCAAAGAGAGCGTGATTAGGCCAAAGGCTTTTGGTTTCAAATCACAGGCTTTCCCTTTATACATCAGTCTTTCCGTTCTGAACCTTTACTTTGTCTTCAGTTGTAAGGCCTGAGAGGATTTCCACATTCAGTCCATCGGATAATCCAAGCTTTACTTCCTGGCGTTCAAAAACCTGTGGTTCCTTTTCAACCTCAACAAAAACGCTGTCGCTCTCAAAAATCAGCAGGCTTTCTTTTAATGCAAGCACATCCTTACGGCTGTCGAGAACAATGTCGGCATTGGCGCTATAGCCTGCCCTGATGAAAACTCCTTCAGCCAGCGTAACAGCTGCGCGTATTTCAAACTGAACCGCGCCGCTTTCTTCCAAACCACGTGGGGAAATATGCTCAAGCCGGGCATCGAACTTCATCGTATCAATAGCGCCAATTGTAAGAATAAGGTTCATTCCTTCATGTATATTGCCAACTTCCGATTCATCTACTTTTCCCTTAAAAATCATTTCAGTCATATCGGCAATGGTGGCAATGGTGGTTCCTTCATTGAAATTGTTTGTTTCAATCACAGAATTGCCAACTTCGACAGGAACTTTTAGGATCATACCACTGATGGTTGAACGAATTAGCGTGTTCGAAGATTCGCCCTGGCTTTTTGCAACACCATCGCGGATGAGCTGCAAACTGTTTTCGGCTGCCTGCAATTCTTCAAGTGCATTCAGGTAAGCCATTTCGTATTGCTGGAACTCGACTTCAGCAACAACACCTGTTTCAAACAAATCCTTCTGGCGCTCGAAAGCACGCTTGGTATCCTGCTGACTTATTTCGGCACGTTTCACACGCGACTCAGCATTGGCAAGATTAAGCATATTGGGAATAATTTTCACCCTGGCAATCAGATCGCCGGATTTTATCTGTTGGCCGGGTTCAACATAAATCTGCTCAATGATTCCAGAAACCTGGGGTTTGACATCAATTTCCTGGCGGGGAACTACTTTCCCAGTGGCAACCGTTTTCTTAATGATATCGGTTTGAAACGCCGTGGTAGTTTCAAATACAACCGGTTTTTGCCTTGATTTGCTGTAGAGGTAATAAATGGTTCCTCCAAAAATTCCTACAATGATAACGATGAGTAAAATTCTAAAAAACGCTTTCATGACTACTGTGTTTATGGATTATTGTTTTTATTTCGTTGTTCTGGGTTCAAAGTTCCGGGTTCAAGGTTCAAGGTTTCAAGTTTGGTGTTCGGCGTTTCGGGTTTCCTTTTCCCTTCGTCCTTCGTCCCCTTGTCTCCTCTTCTCCTTGTCACTCATACCTAAGTGCATCAATTGGCTTTATACTAATGGCTTTGCGGGCCGGGATAAATCCGGCAATGGCTCCTGATACAACCAAAATGATCAAAGCATTGATGGCTACATTGAAATCAACCTGTGGGTTGTGGATCATATTGCCTTCGCCACCGCCTTGTGATAAAGCAAAATTGATGAGTTCAACCAGGGCCACTCCAAGCACCAGACCAATATATCCTGCCAATGTTGTTAGAAAAACAGATTCGGTAATAATCTGGCTTACAATTTTGAAGGGCGAAGCTCCGATGGCGCGTTGAATTCCAATTTCCCTGGTCCGCTCTTTAACAATAACGAGCATAATATTGCTGATCCCGATTACCCCGGCAAATAAGGTTCCGGTTCCAACAATCCAGATCAACACATTGATGCCCATAAATAATCCCATCATTTTCTTGTATTGCTCTTCCATGTTGAAAAACCCAACGGCTTGCTTATCATCGGGTGAAATAGTATGCCGCCGTTTAAGCAGGGAAATAGCCTTGTTTTCTACCTGGCTAACCGGTACGTCCGGTTGTGAAGTGAAGGCAAACCAGCCTACAATATCTCCATAATTATACACTCTCTGCAGGGTTGTAAAGGGGATATGTATACTTTGGGTTTTATCACCTCCAAAGTTCACTTCGGTGCTGCGCGGCTTAAACACACCAATAACCTGAAAGAAAACATCTTGTATTTTAATATACTGTCCAATCGGGTCTTCATCAGATTCAAACAAAACCTCGCTCACCCTTGTTCCGATCACTGCCACCTTTCTGGTCTGATCAATGTCAGAGTGGTTGAGGAAGCGGCCACTCACCATTTCAACGGGGTCAATCAGGTTCCATTCGGGATAATCGCCATAAATGAAGAATGCTCCTGTGTTTTGGTTTCTGACCACATTATTTGCGCCTTCGCTACCCCAGGCCTGTATGCGGGGAGCGATGTATTCTATTTCGCTGATGTTGTTTCTCAACGCCTGAATATCTGCATTGCGGAAATTCCAGCGGCGACCGCGGGGCAACCCTTTATAAGGCTCGGTTGTGTTGCGGGTCCACATAAAAATGCTATTTGTGGCAAAATCGCCAAAACCTCTGGTCACCCCGTTTTTTAATCCATTTCCCGAACCAAGCATGATTATCAGCATGAAAATACCCCAGAACACACCAAAGGCTGTGAGAAAAGTGCGCATTTTGTTCTTTTTAATTGCGCTGAAAATTTCCTGCCATTTATCGAGATCGAACATGCTTTACTCTGTCAAGTTGTTATTTAATCGTTTATTATTCCGGGTTCAAAGTTCCGGGTTCAAAGTTCAAAGTTCACCATTTAACCTATCAACCATTCACTACTCCAATACTCCATTTCCCCATTTCACCATTTCTCCCCATCTCCCGTTCTCCCCTTCTTTCCTGGTTCTGACCACAAGTTATTCATCCCTCAATGCCTCGATCGGCTTGATCGCAGCTGCCCTGCGTGCGGGAATGAAACCTGCAATGGCGCCGGAAACAACAAGCACAATCGTGGCGCTAACGGCTGTGTAAAAATCCGCTTCAGGGTTCTTAAAAAACTCTGAATCTATCTGTCCGGATACCATTTCAAGCAGCCCAACTCCAAGTACAAGTCCAATATATCCTGCAAAAGCGGTTATCAAAATTGATTCCTGTAAAATGAGACTAATAATTGACCAGGGAGTAGCTCCCATTGATTTGCGAATACCAATCTCGCGGGTGCGATCCTTTACTACTATCATCATGATATTGCTTACACCAACAATGCCGGCAATGATGGTTCCGATCCCAATAATCCAGATAAAAAGTCTGATTCCTGCAAAAAGCTGCTGAAATTTGGTGTATTGCTCCAACGTGTTCCAACTTCCCATGGCCCGTTTATCCTCCACATCGAAACGATGAGCCCTTGCCATCTCAGCACGAATGGATTTTTCAATATTTACACTCGTTGCGGCATCGCCATCAACGGTAATTGAAAACTGGTGAATACGGTTTGCTCCACCAAAAACGCGTTGCGCAGTGCTGATGGGGATGTAAATCATGCGCATGTTTTCGTCACGGCTGTTATCGTCGGTGAAAATGCCAACAATTTTAAAAGGAACCCCATTTACATTGATGTAACTTCCCAGCACTTCGTCTGCCGGGTCTTTAAACAAGGCTTCGCTAACCAGGGTGCTGATCACCGCAGATTTCCGGTATTGATCATAATCTGTTTGGTTCACAAAACGTCCATCCACCATTGTTAACTTCTCAATCTGGAAAAATTCAGGGAAAATGCCCCGCAGCCTGAAATTGGAAGACTGATTCCTGAAACTGATTGTAACATTCCACATATCATAACGTGGAGATCCATATTCAATATTATCAATCCGGTTTTCAATCAATTGATAATCTTCGTTCCGCAATCTCACTGTACGACCCGGCTGCATTCCTTTATAAGGCATACTGGTTTGGCCGGTCCAGAACCAAATTGCATTTGTAGCCGAAGATGCAAATTGCTGCTCAACTCCATTTTGCAAACCTTTGCCAGAACCTAAGAGGATGATGAGCATAAAAATCCCCCATGCCACGCTGAATCCCGTGAGAAATGTACGCATCTTGTTTTTTTTGATGGTACTGAAGATTTCCTGCCATTTGTCGAGGTCGAACATTTTGAATGTGTTAAAAGCGTTGGGGTACTTAAGGTTAATTTTTGCTGGTTAGATACAAGTTACTGTTATCTGGTATCACTGCTTACAGTATTTTTTTCTGTTTTAAGATTCTCACTCATCCCATACCCATTCTCAACATGATTATTGTGGTCGTTTTCGATTAGTCCATCACGTAAGCGTATGATGCGTCGGGTGCGTTGGGCAATGTCGCGTTCGTGGGTAACGATTATTATTGTGATCCCTTCTTTGTTGATCTGGTCAAAAAGATCCATGACTTCCATGGATGTTGTGCTGTCGAGGGCGCCGGTAGGCTCATCAGCAAGAATCACTTTAGGTTTGGCAATCATGGCGCGTGCTATTGCAAGGCGTTGTTTTTGCCCGCCCGAAAGTTCGTTGGGGTGATGTTCTGCCCATTCTGCGAGCCCCATTTTCTCAAGATATTCCATTGCAATTTTATTTCTCAAGCGGCGCCCAACGTTCTGGTAATAAAGCGGCAATGCAACATTCTCCATTGCATTCTTGAAGGAGATCAGATTAAAGGACTGGAATACGAACCCAATGTATCGGTTACGCAATATCGCAGCCTTGGTTTCACTCAAATCCCTGATCAGCTTGCCATCCAGATGGTAATCGCCTTTCTCATGCGAGTCGAGCATGCCGATAATGTTTAAAAGTGTTGATTTACCGGATCCGGAAGAGCCCATGATAGAAACCATTTCGCCGGCCTTAATTTCTAAATCTATTCCCTTAAGTACATGCAGGCTGTTGCTTCCGGTCATGTATGTTTTGTGGATATTATTGAGATGTATCATCGCTGGAATTTTTGCTTACTATTATTCTTGTCAGATTTTTATGCCTAAACATATCTGATGCCAGGTTCTCATGGGCTTTAAGGTCAATGAATTAAAACGCCCGGTTTAAATCTAAATTGTTCGATATTAAACAGCTTATGAACGATATTGTACACTTTTTTAAAAAGGCGCCTGATTTTAAGATTAGACCAACAAAGGTTCTAATAGTTACATTAATATAAAAAATGAAAACAGGTGAGTGGCCGATTTGATTATGTAAATGACTGATTTGTGTGTATGAAAACCTCATTATGACTTTCAAAGTAGCTGGCGGATAATACTTATCAGGCTTAAAATATCGTTATCACTAAATACATTATCTTTGTATATAATTGTACTTTAATTCTTTACGAACCAAGATGTAACTTGGGGTCTACTAAAGTAGTAAGCTGATGAAAAAACAAAGTTTAGAGCACCTGATCAAAATACGTCATGAGCTTCACCGGCATCCTGAGATTTCCGGAGAAGAAAAGGAAACGGCCATTCGAATTTTATCATGGCTTAAGCCGTATAAACCTGACAATATCATTACCGGCCTGGGAGGCTATGGGCTAGCTGCAATTTATTCCAGTAATATTGAAGGACCGGTAATAATGTTCCGTGCCGAGTTGGATGCATTGCCATTGAAAGAAGGCAATATCTTTGAATACCGATCAAACGAATCACAGGTTGCACATCTGTGCGGGCACGACGGGCATATGACATTCCTGCTGGGATTGGCTGAACATCTGAGCGTTCAACGTCTGAAACAAGGGAAAATAGTTTTATTGTTCCAGCCTGCTGAAGAAACCGGAATGGGAGCCTTGAAGGCGATCAACGATCCAAATTTTATTACCCTTCAGCCGGATTTTGTGTTTTCAATTCATAACCTGCCAGGGCTTCCGATGCACCAGGTTATTACAAGCGACCAGCGTTTTGCTGCTGCTTCCACCGGAATGATCCTCAGGCTTCAGGGTCGCACCTCACATGCTGCTGAACCCGGAAAAGGGCGCAGTCCTGTGCAAGCAGTGTCAAAGATCCTTGATAAACTGGAAGCCTTGCCCGGTGAAATGCAAAACCTCAAAGCATTTTCTTTACTTACTATCATTCATACTAAAATAGGTGATGTAGCTTTTGGAACCACGCCTGGCGATGCCGTAGTAATGGCAACACTCAGGGCTTATGAAGACGAAGACCTCAAAAAACTTTCGGTAGCCGCTAAAGAGATTATTGAACTCATCGCAAGGTCCGAAAATCTGGAATTCGAAATAACTTACACCGAATCTTTCCCCGCTACAGTGAACCACCCCGAAGCTGCAGATCTTGTTAAAAGTGCGGCCAAAACATCAGAACTGGATGTGCATAACTTAACGGAACCATTTAAATGGACAGAAGATTTCGGGCATTTTACTTCGAAGTTCAAAGGTGCATTGATTGGCCTGGGTTCGGGTGAAGATCATCCTGCCTTGCATAATTCCAATTATGATTTTCCGGATGAACTGATCCCAACCGGGGTTCGTTTGATCACTGAAATCTGCAGGAAGGCGGGGGTTTTGTAACTGAATCAGATTAATTTGAAACATAAATACCACCTGAAAACAAAAATAAATGATAAACATTAAACACCCGGCTATCATTGAAATTAGCAAAAGCGCATTAAAAAACAACATTGCTTTCATGCGAAAATGCTTTGGTGGTAAAACCAGTATTTCTTCAGTAGTAAAGGCCAATGCTTATGGTCACGGTATTGAGATTTTTGTTCCCATGGCTGAAGAGTTTGGAATTGACCATTTCAGTGTATTCAGCGCGCACGAGGCAGCAAGGATTAAGGAAGTCTGTTGCCAGGAATCAAGAATTATGATTATGGGCTGGATTGATCCCAACGATCTTGAATGGGTAATCAGCAATGGAATCGAGTTTTATGTTTTTGACTCTCTACGCCTCCGTGAAGCTGCACAGATAGCTTCTACCCTTGGTATCAAAGCAAAAATTCACATTGAACTGGAAACCGGTCTGAACCGAACAGGATTTTCTGAGCAGGAACTCAAGGAGATCTCAGCTTTTATCAGGCAAAACATCTTACATCTGGAAATTAAAGGATTATGCACACATTATGCAGGTGCTGAAAGCATTGCCAATTATTACCGGATACAGCGACAGATCAAGAAGTTTGATCATTTAAGCGCTTTACTCTTCAGGGAAGGTATCGAAGCAGAAACAAGGCACACCGCCTGTTCTGCAGCCGCCTTAAGTTACCCGCGTACCCGCATGGATATGGTGAGGGTCGGAATCCTGCAATATGGTTTTTGGCCAACCCGTGAAACTTTTATCCAATACATAGGCCATAGAGCCAGAAAAAATGATCCGCTTCGCCGGGTCCTTTCATGGAAAAGCCAGGTAATGACATTGAAAGATATACCTGCCGGAGAATTTATAAGTTATGGCACTGCTTACCTTGCACAGGAAAATACGCGCATTGCTGTGATCCCGGTGGGGTATTCCAGTGGATTCAGCCGCAGCCTTAGCAATCAGGGAAGGGTGCTCATACAGGGAAGCAGGGTTGCAGTTATTGGATTGGTAAACATGAACATGCTCCTGGTGGATGTTACCTCACTTCCCGGTGTAATGCCCGGTGATGAAGTAACCTTGATAGGGCGACAACAGGAAGCTGAAATAACTGTTGCAAGCTTTGGCGACTTTAACAAACAATTGAATTATGAATTGCTGGCACGATTGCCAAAATCTATACCACGGGTAATTGTAGATTGAGCCAGAACAAACTTAACAGCCTTTTACAACTTAAAACCCTTTGAAATCATACCCTTTTAAACCGCCAGGGTTATAAACCAAGTAATAAAGATTGTACAGCATCATATAGTCCAAACCGTTGTAATCACCCTGGTGGTGTTCGCCAGTTCCCGAACCTCTTCTTTCGGGCCATACAAAACGATGGATTGACGACCACTCATATTCATACAGATTGTCGGAGTCGTATCCATAATTAAACGGACCCTCCGCAGGGGCTTTGTCAAGAAGGGTTTCATACAATGATTTTTCCTTTTGCAGCATCTTTGGGCAATCGTCATGCAGCAGGCAGGAAATAAGAGCAAAGTGCTCGTATTGTGGGTTCGGGATAAAGGGTAGTTTTTGGTGGCGGTTAAACATGCAGATCAAATCGCGGGTGCTCCACACATTTCCAACCGTTGCTGTTGAACCCAGGTAATACAGGTATTCAAAATTTCCTGAAGCAGTGAACCGCTGCAGGTACTGGAAAGTTTTTGAGAGGTTGTACCAGATTCCCCCGCGTCGTGAATTACCCCAATGCAAGTCCCCAAAAGCCATTTGCGATATGAAGTTCCCCGATTCTGCAAATCCATATTTCAGGAAATTGGGATTTGCCCCTCTTTTAACTCTTTTTCCGGTTGCAGGATTTTTCAAATGCCAGTAATTAACAAAAAGGTAACCATTGCCTTTTTTTGAGTTAATCAGGCAACTTCTGCTACGCATGATTTCGATAATCCGGTAGCCTGCAACCATAGCCCGCTGTGAAAGAGTGAACCTGAGGGGGCCGTGGTATTGAGGCACGCTCCATCCCGTAGTATCGTCAACCAGGTGGCTGATGAGGGCAAGGCCAACTATAAGGTGCCAAACCTGATCCTGGCTCATTTCATTCAGGCTTATATTCTGATCAATGTAATCCGATTTCACCCAGTGATAATCCGCAAACGATGGATTCTTCCATTCCCAGTCCCTTGTGAAATTTGCAGGTATATCATCCCTGATGAAAAAGCCATTGGGAGTAGGCTGAGCATTGCGGTCGGAATAGAAAATACCCGCGCTTACATCAAGTCTTTCCATAGCTAACAAGGCATTGTGGAGTTCTAAAAGTGTTTCATCAACCGGAATATTGTTTGCTTTGAAAAGTGCATATTCTGTTGCCAACACTGCCATATAATTACTGAGATTTATTGTCGCATCACCCCACCGAATTTGCCTGGTTTTTTTATTCCTGATGGAGGCGGGAATGTTGGTTCCCAGTTCATCGCCACTGCTGGAAACCATGAAATCATTCAACAGTCGCTTACGATACGCCTGGTATTTTTCGAAGTTCAGTTCCGGTGTTTGGGCATTGAGGTCAGAACCTGATAGAAATGTTCCGATCAGCAATCCAACAAAAAAAATATTCTCAATTCTCATGAAATTATCAGTGCTACTCGTTAGTTGCAGGCAAAAATAAGGCTATTTCCTGTGATACCCATTAAACCCGATTACCTCATCGTAAGGTTTGCGTGTTTTTTCGCGCAGGCGATAGTCTTCGGACGGATATCCCAGGGTGATGAGCAAACCAATGAATTTATCTTTGGGGATGTTCAATAGTTTTTTCACCTTGTCTTCATAGAACCAGCCTAACATGCATGTTCCCAAACCCAGTTCAGCAGCCTGCAGGCAGAAGTGTTCGGCAGCAATTCCTGTATCAACCTGGCTCCAATTTCTTTTCTTTATCTTAGCTGCAAGGCGGGTGATCAGGCCTGCTTTTTCAGACACCAGTACAATGATGACAGGAGCCTGCAATGCAAACTTGTTGAATGTAAGTACAGAATCAAAAGTGGCTCTGGCTACTTTGTCTTTAAGTTCAGGTTCATCCACCACTACAAAATACCAGGGCTGAGAATTACTTGCAGATGGCGCCAGACGCGCAGCCTCGAGGCATTGCATAAGTTTTTCCTTTTCAACAGGCCGTGGTTCGTAACGCCTTACGCTTTGACGGATTACTATTAGTTCGCTAAAATTCAATTTATCGCAGTGTTAGATGTTATTTCCATTTTCTTCTTGTCCCGCATTCTCCAACTCTCCAAGTCTTAAACATCTCCAAGCCTTTTCTTCAATATCTGCCCTTCCGCCTCAAAACCAGTCTTTCCAAGTAATGCAAACATATTCTTCTTATACGCTTCAACGCCTGGCTGATCGAATGGGTTCACAGCAAGGGTATAACCACTGAGGGCGCAGGCAAACTCAAAGAAATAGATCAAACTGCCAATATTGTATTCATCAATAGCGGGAATGCTGATCCTGATGTTAGGAACGCCGCCGTCAATATGTGCAAGCAAGGTTCCCAACTCTGCCATCCGGTTCACTTCATGAAGTTGTTTGCCTGCAATATAATTCAGCCCATCGGCATCATTGTCAAGAAGTGGAATATGGAGTTCCTTGTTGCTTTGTTCAACTGAAAGCACTGTTTCAAAAATAATGCGCAGGCCTTCCTGTATGTACTGACCCATGCTGTGCAAATCAGCGGTAAAAGTCACGCCTGCGGGGAAAATGCCGCGTTGCATTTTGCCTTCACTTTCACCATAGAGTTGCTTCCACCATTCGGTAAAAAACACCAGGTTCGGCTGATAATTGACCATGATCTCAACCGGTTTTCCTTTGCGATACAAAGCATTACGGGCAGCAGCATAAAGCGCGGCAGGATTTTTTTCAATCAGGTGCGAAGCTAAAGTGATATTCTCCATTTCCGCGGCACCTTGCATAAGTTTGTGTATATCGAACCCAGCAACCGCAATTGGTAATAAACCAACCGGGGTTAATACAGAATAACGACCGCCTACATCATCGGGCACAATATAAGTTTTGTATCCTTCTTCATCGGCAAGGCTTTTTAAGGCTCCCTTTGATTTATCCGTGATGGCTATGATGCGTTTGCGCGCTTCGCCCACGCTGTATTTCCTGACAAGATGTTGTTTCAGAATCCTGAAAGCGATGGCAGGCTCTGTGGTGGTTCCCGACTTTGAGATCACAATCAGCGACCAGTTCACTTTTTGAAGCACCTCAAGCAAATCGGAATGATAATCTTCGCTAATGTTATTACCTGCAAACAGCACCAGAGGCCCCGGACGCTTAAAAGCAGGCAGCATTCCTGCAAACTGATGCTGCAAAGCTTCGATTACCGCTCTGCTTCCAAGGTATGAACCGCCTATACCGACCACCACAACCACTTCTGATTTTTCTTTCAGGCGTTGGGCTTCCAGCATGATATCGTCAAGCAATTCCTTCGAAGTGGAAGAGGGAAGTCTAACCCATCCTGTAAATTCACTGCCGGCACCTGTTCCGCTTACCAGATCGTGATGATGGATTTTCAGGTCGGTTTCTAATTTCTTAATGTCTTCAGGATCAATAAATTTCTCAATTGAGCGGATATCTACTTTCAGCATGTTCATGTGAGTATTGTCTTAAATTTCGTAATGGGTAAAATTATAAAAAAAGTGCGGCCTAGCGGCCGCACTCCAAAACAAACAACAAAAATCAAGTTACTTCAGGGCTTTTTACCACACCTAACATAAAACCAAAAAGTAATCTGTTTGAGGTTATGAGAAAAATTATATCGCAAAAATATAACAGTCAACAGCCTTAAAGTGTTAACAAAACCGAAGAAACGTTAAAAAGTGTTAAGCTCCTGTTGTAATCCTTTGCCTTGCAGTACTTTTGTTGTTGTGAACCGCCGACGAATAATACTCATTATCCTTCTTGTTACCGTGGCACTTGTTACATTGGTGGCCATACAATTGTATTGGATCAACAGCGCCATTAAGGTGGAGGAAAGCCATTTCCATCGCAGGGTAAATGAAGTTGCAGGCAACATCGCCAATAAATTGCAGAAGATGGAACTGGCGCGGGATTTCAATCTCCGTCAGCGCAGCGACCAGATCCTGCGTTCGCTTGATTCATTGAGTTATGCATACTATTCCCAAAAGCTTAACGATTCGATAAATCCATCAGAGTATTCCTGGTCAAGGCAATATGAGCAGGTGGATGTGTTTAGAGATGATCATTGGGAAACCGTCAGACAACGTGATACAATTAGTTTTTCAGAAAAAGCTCCGGGTTCAGATCCAAGCTCTATTGAAAGTAATTACCGGCAGCAAACCGAAATGCTTAGTGAGCTTTTTGAGGAAATGATCATTGCCCAAAATCCTGGCCGCAGCCACGAACGCTATGACAAGGCAAGTCTTGATTCGATGATTGGTGTTGAATTATCTCATGCAGGTCTGCGTACTGATTATGAATTCGGTATTTTCAGTTCAATGCAAAATCGCCTGCTGATTGAGAAAACCAGTGATTTCACTCAGGCCTTGCTTGACGAAGGTTTCGTGTATCCCCTGGCCCCCGGCAATCTGTTTTCGGGTTCTGATTACCTTGTGCTGTATTTTCCGAAACAAATGCGTTTTATGCTTATCCAGCTTACGGGTATGCTGGCTGTTTCCATTCTCATTGTATTGATCCTTATTGGTGCTTTCTATTATGCGATCCACACCATCATTCAGCAGAAAAAACTATCGCTGATGAAAACCGATTTCATTAATAATATGACCCATGAGTTCAAAACGCCAATATCAACTGTTGCACTTGCCTGCGAAGCCCTGGGCGATAAAGACATTCAGAAGTCAGAAAGTTTGTATAAAAATTACATCAGCATCATCAGTGAGGAAAATCGCCGTTTGGGTGTAATGGCCGAGAAAATTCTTCAAACCGCAATTCTAGAAAAAGGCGAGTTGAAATTACGACCCGAACTTTTCGATGTGCATGATATCATCCGCGATGTTGTAAAAACCATGAGTATACAGGTGGAAATCCGCGACGGGCAAATACTGACTGATCTGCAAGCCTCACAAAGCAAATTGATGGCCGACAAGGTTCACATTACAAATATAATTACGAACCTGCTCGACAATGCCAACAAGTACACTCCCAGCAAACCACGTATTGTAGTAAGTACCAGCAATGTTGATAACGGAATTGTTATTGCGGTTTCTGACAATGGTGTAGGCATCAGCAAAAGCAACCAGACTAAAGTTTTTGAGAAATTATACCGCGTTCCAACTGGTAATATTCATAATGTGAAAGGCTATGGGTTGGGACTGAGTTATGTAAAATTTATTGTGGACAAACATAAGGGTAGTATAACCGTAGAGAGTGAGCAGGGACAGGGAACGAGGTTCAGGATTTTATTGCCGTTTGGTGATTGACGAAACTTATATTTATGGTGTGATTGGCAGAACATAAAGCTGGAGTGATGGAGTAATGGAGTGTTGTGGTATTAATTACCATTACTCCAACACTACGTTACTGGGGATGAATTAACTGATAATATGTTTATTAACATTCTATTTACAAGAAGGGATACAACATGGACGAAGAAAAACTAAGAGTCCTTTTGGCTGAGGACGACCGGAATCTCGGGAACATTCTTAAATCATACCTGGAAGCAAAGACGTATGAAACCACTTTGTGTGTGAACGGACAAGAAGCGCTTCAGGCTTATGCCAAAAACAAGTTTGATGTATGTATCATTGATGTGATGATGCCCGTGATGGACGGGTTCAGCCTGGCCAAGGAAATCCGCCTCGACAATAAAAACATTCCTATTCTTTTTCTGACCGCCAAATCGTTACAGGAAGACAAGATCAAAGGATTTGAACTTGGCGCCGATGATTACATTACGAAACCTTTCAGTATGGAAGAGTTGCTGGTGAGGATGAAAGCGGTGTTGCGCCGTTCCATCCAAGGCTCATTGCCAGGGGAGAATATTACCACTTTTGAAATAGGCGGATATACATTTGATTATAACCGACAAACCTTAACTTTTGCCGATAAAGCCCAGAAACTTACATCGAAGGAAACTGAATTGCTGAAACTTTTATGCGACAGCATGAATAACGTACTCGACCGTAAAATTGCACTGCATAAAATCTGGAACGACGACAGCTACTTCAACGCCCGCAGTATGGACGTGTACATCGCCAAATTGCGTAAGTACCTGAAGCAAGACCCAACGGTAGAACTGATCAACGTACATGGATCGGGGTTTAAGCTTATTACGAATTTATAGTTGTGATTCAGTTATACAGTGATGCAGTGTTACTGTGCAGTAATGGAGTAATGGGGTGATGGAGTAATGGGGTGATGCAGACACCGAATAGTTTCACTCCGGAGATTTCGCTATCTGCCCGTGCGTGGTGTTATATAAGGATTAGGAAATTCAAAATTCATTTGCTCTATTGTTCTAATGTTCAATTCTTCTATTATTCAAAAAAAATACTCCCAACATCCGTTAATGTTCCATCCACCAACTCAATAATTTCAAACCCTTCCGCTTCAACAATTTTCCTGAACTCATTGCCCCAGGAATGATGTCTCAGGCTTCCGCAGATAAATAGTTTCTGATCCCATATTCCGCAGGCACCGCCAAGAAAACCATTGGGGAAACCTTCTAGCCTGATTTCGTCAGGTGGAAAATAATGGCAGTTTAAGCCATGATCCAATAGCGAATTACAAATTCCTTTATCAGAAGTAATAAACAGGTTTTCATTCAGCGCAAGCAGATTGCAGCGGGTATAAGCCTGGTTCACATGGATTGGTGTTAATCCTTCGCAAGCTTCCAGCAATATCGGATCCGTATATTTCAAGTTGTGGATGATATATTCTGATGTGACCACAGCATTGTAAGGAGCCGTGTGCGGATAAGTCTTTCCCACAGCCTTCTCACCTTTCTTATAGATTATTTTGTACTGATCCGGCAAGCTGAAATATTCTTCTGGCAAATTCGGAGCCACGATCAAACCAGCCGGCGTTTGGCAAAAGAAAATATCCGGATGCCCCGAAATCGCCGGGTAAGTTATGCCGGAGGTTTCCAGTTCCAGCAACCCACCGAAAACTGTCAGTTTTTCCTTTGCCGTTTCAGGCATCTTTTTGTCAATGATTATCACTTTTTTATTGTGTTGCAGTTATGCAGTTATACAGTAATGCTGTTTAATTGGAGTAATGGAGTGATGGAGTGATGGAGTGATGGAATGTCGATTAGTCAATTTGATAAAAGGTTAATTGGGTTAGGTTGGAATTCTACTGTTTGAGCTTTTGATTTTTGACTTGGAGCTTGGAATTTGGAGCTTGGAATTTGGGTCTTTACAAAACGTCTACCCACCAAATTATCATCTCCCCTGAAATTTACCTTTCCAAACCTAAGCTCCAGCATTTTCCTGTTCATTCCTTTGTGCCCGATGGCATGGTTGATCTGCTTGGGGTTCATAAAAATCGTGATTTCGGCACTGGGCTCAGATTTCAGTTCTCTGAGAATGTTTTTCCAGATCTTTGAATACACCATTTCACCAAACGCAACATGGAATGGGCCTGCAACCAGTTCATCACCGCGCAGGATGCCTTCGGATGGGTGTAAACCCAAACGTAGGATATTCACCCCAGCCTCTTCAAACAGAGGGACAATCTTGCTACACCAATTTACAGCTTCCTCCAGCGAAAGTGGTTCAAATTTGCCCTGCTTGTGAAGCGATTCAAGCCCTGTGTGTCTGATCACCAGCGTTGGGTAAATGCGTGTGGAATCAGCTTCAAGTTTTATGATTTCCTGCGCTGTTTGCATTGATTTTTCGATTGTATCGCCGGGCAGACCAATCATCATCTGCAAACCCAATGAAAAGCCGCTTTCTTTAATCAGGGTAGCGGCTTGTTGTATATCTTCAGCCGTATGTCCTCGCCCCGCTTTCCTCAGCATCTCATCATCCATGCTTTGTACACCCAATTCGATGGTTTTCACACCGTTGTCTTTCAGTATGGCAAGTATTTCAGCATTAATATAATCCGGCCGTGTGGATAAACGGATTCCCGTCACCTCCCCGCTTTCAATCCAAGGTTGAACCAGCTTCAGATAATGCTTTTGCTCATCAATTGGAAGTCCAGTAAAGCTTCCGCCAAAAAATCCGATTTCGATGATGCTATTTTCTTTAGGTAAAGTACTGAGGTGGCTTTCAATTTTTGAACCAATTTCATCATCACTCATAACATGCTGTTGCCCGGTAATATTCCGCTGGTTGCAGAACACGCAATCAAAAGGGCAGCCCTGCATGGGGATAAAAAGAGGAATGGTGAAGTGTTTTAGGTTCAAGGTTAACGGCTGTTGGGCATGTAGTGCAAGCGGTTCAAAATTCAAAGTTCTGCAATAATACAATACCCGCCTTCACCGAAATGAGATTATCGCCTTCAAAAAGCATATTTGCATCAATCAATGATAAAGCTTGTAGTTTTAGATGCATGAATGCCAGCAGGTGGACATCGGAAATACGACATAGCGGGCTTAATCTGTGCAAGATTCTTTTCAGGAAATGTAAAAATTTCATGCAAAATAGTCATTCAATACTTTATCACTAGAAATTAAGAAAAAATTGTTTGTATTTTCGTGGCTTCCAGCGAAATGTTATTAGGCTGCCTCAAGGGCATACCATCACCAGTATGAACTAGAATTTTCGAACCCATCATTATGGATATTACAAACGATCCAATCCTCAAGAATGCAGAGCAGGTTTTGAAGGAAAGCGAAAAGCGTTATGCATTTCTGGCTCAGACAGTCAATGAGTTGGTTGGAATCACTTCCATCAAAGATCTGTATGCCTATACGGCCCGTAAATTACATGTCTTATTAGAAAATAAGAGCATTGTTGCCATTGTGGAGTACAATCATGAGGCTAACAGGTGGAAGATGCAACATATTGAGGGTGTCGGCAAAAAGATAAGCGGTTTAAGCAGGGTTTTTGGTTTTGATATGAGGAATCTGGAGGGAGAGATCAGCACAAAATATTACAATCAAATTATTAGCGGAAAACTTGTAGAACTGGAGTTTGACTTCCCAGGTTTATTCAACAACAGGGTTTCGGATGCCGTAGAAAAAACTGTTAAAAAATTACTTTCAATTGAAAAGCTGTATTGCATTGCCTTTAAGCAGGACAAACAGACATTTGGAAACATCACTATTGCAGTAGACCAAAAAAGCCTTGAATTCAACGCAGAACTGATTGAGGCTTTTGTAAACCAGGTAAGCATTTTCATCAAAAAACATAAAACAGAGGAAGCGCTGAATAAGACTGAACGACAATACAGTGCCTTACTGGAATCCATCTCTGATAGTGTTAGCGTTCTCGATAAAGATTACAGGATTATCCTGACCAATGAAGCATCCACACGGTTTGCAGACATGACCCGTGAGCATTTGCTGGGGAACAAACTCACTGACCTCTTTCCGGGTGTTGAGAAAACCGAGTTTTTCAAGGTCTTTAAAAAAGTTATGAAAACCCGTGAATCAGATATAGTTTCCAATGAATATACTTTTGAGGATGGCCGCAAAGCATGGTACGAGGCGAACGTGGATCCTGTTCCTGAAGGAATTCTTTGCATCCTCCGGGACATTAGCAGCCGAAAGCGTGTTGAATTGGCTCTTCAGGAAAGCAATTCCCGGCTTGAATCCTTTCTGCAGATCAGCCAGAAAATGGCTTTAACCTCAGGGCAGGGACAGATTATACAAATGATTGTGGACAATGCAACAAGTATCCTGGGTTTAGGAAGCGGCGCCGTCTATCTACTGCAGGATCAGGAAAGTATAAAACTGGCGGCCACAGCGCCTGCCTTACCTGAAGGTTTTCCTGAAACACTCAGGATTACATCACTGAGTGACCATCCCCATGTAGAACAGGTTTTTAAGACGGGAAATCATGTAATCATGCCCGATACCCAAAAAGTAAATCTCACAGCTCCGGAACAGGAAATCATCCGTTTAAGGAACTTACGGTCTAATTTATATTTGCCTATTCGCCTGAGAGAGAAAACTATTGGTACCCTAATTCTGTCTTCAATTGGTAAACCCCATCATTTTACTGATGAAGAAATACGCCTGCTTCTGGGATTTGCCAACCAGACTGCCCATATTATAGACAATAATCGCAATTTCGAGGATTTGACGAAACATGCGGCTAAGCTTGAAGAGCATATTGCCGAACGCAAGCAAGCAGAACGTGCATTGCTGGAAAGCGAAGAAAAACACCGCAGACTTGTTGAACAAATGCAGGAAGGTCTGGTGGTTGCCGACCTCAGGGGTGTGATTCAATTTGTAAATCCCATGCTTTGTGAATTAACGGGTTATGCAGCAAATGAGCTTATTGGCAAATCAGGCTATGATATTTTGCTAAAACCTGCTGATATAGAAATTATGCGAAATCGGGATACAAAACGCAGTAAAAACATTAGTGAGCAATATGAAATGGATATCTTTATGAAATCTGGCGAACTGAGAACTTTTTGGTTTCATGCGGTTCCTGATAAGGATAGAAACGGCAACATAATAGGTTCAATGTCAACGGTAATTGATATCACCGAACGAAAAAACGCACAGGAAAAGATCAGGATAACCAAAGATACATACGAGAGCATATTTAACTCGGTTTCGGAAGCAATATACGTGATTGATGAAAGCGGGAACTTTATAGATATAAACCGCGGAGCCGAGCTTATGTATGGTTACCCGAAAGAGGAAATGACAAGAAAAAGTCCTGCTGCTGTTTCGGCAACCGGTCTAAATGATCTTGGTGCTTTGGAAAAGGTACATCAGGAAGTTTCACTGACCGGCGTCTCACAAAGCATAGAGTTTTGGGGCGTGCGAAAAACTGGTGAAATTTTTCCAAAAGAAGTGATCGTTAATAAAGCAACGTATTTCGGAAAAGAATGCCTTTTGGCCACCGCACGGGATATTAGCCGTCGCAAAAAAGCGGAAACCTCCCAGAAAATCCAGTTTAATATTGCACGCTCCATACATAATGCCAGCAGCGTTGAAAATTTGCTTGAGATCGTGAGGCAGGAACTTGGGCTGCTGTTTGACACAACTAACTTTTTTGTAGCCAAATATAACCCTGAAACTGACACTTTAAAGCAACTTATATTTCGTGATGAAATTGATGGTTTCGACGAATGGGATGCAACCCACTCCATTTCGGGTCATGTGGTAAAATCAGGTGAAACTGTTTTCCTGAGAGGTGACGAAATGTGCGATTTCTGTAAAAGTCACAATATTGATGCTTTAGGTACCAATTCAGCATGCTGGCTTGGCGTTCCGATCTTTATACGTAATAAAGTGGCAGGTGTGATGGTGGTACAGCACTATACGAATCCGGATGCATATCATGAATCGAATATCGCCTTATTTGAAATGGTTGCCCACGAAACAGGGATTTACCTTGAACGTCAAATGATGCTTGATGAGCTCATTATCGCTAAAGAAAAAGCGGAAGAAAGCAACAATCTGAAAACAGCATTCCTTCAGAATCTGTCGCATGAAATCCGTACACCGCTCAATGGAATTATCGGATTCTCTGAATTTATCAACGATCCGGAACTTACTCCTGAGGACAGAAGAACCTTTACGGATATAATTATTGATAGAGGTTGGCAACTTACAGCTATCATCAATGATGTGCTTACCATTTCGGCCCTGGAAACAAAACAGGAGGAATTGTTTATTGACAAGATCAATATCAACAAACTGATGCGCGATCAACTTGCTGTTTTTTCTGGGCAGGCTATATCCAAAGGCATTCAGCTTAAATTTAACTTGCCATTCCGTGAAGATGATGCCATGATTTACACTGATAAGACTAAAATCGGTCAGATCCTTAACAACCTGTTTACCAATGCACTTAAATTCACCCGGGAAGGAGAAATAGAACTTGGATGCCAATTAAAAGACAATATGCTCGAATTTTATGTAAGGGATACAGGTTTGGGTATTGATAAAAGCAAACAGCAGATTATTTTTGAACGCTTTGCGCAGGCAGATGACAGTATCAGACAAAACTTTGGTGGTACCGGCTTGGGACTTTCAATCTGCAAAGGTTTTGTAGAACTCATTGGTGGAGAAATCTGGGTGGACTCAGAACCGGGAAATGGCTCAATATTCTACTTTACCATTCCATATAATCCGGCAATACAAACTGATGACATTGATAAGCTATTTCGTCAGCAGGTTACAAATTCAACGGTACTTGTAGCTGAAGATGAAGAGACAAATTTTCTGTATCTGTCAATTTTGCTTAAGAAGCTAAACTATAAAGTATTGCGTGCCGTAAACGGACAACACGCCGTTGATATATGCAGGAAAGAACCGGTTGACATTGTACTCATGGACATTAAAATGCCAAAGATGGATGGCTATGCAGCGGCCAGGCTTATCAGGGAGTTCAAACCTCAACTCCCCATCATAGCACAAACAGCTCATGCAGCACAAACGGAGATAGAGAAATTTCAGGATGTTTTTGATGATTATATTACTAAACCTTTTACAAAAGAAAAGATCAGAAATCTCTTCGAGAAGAATTTCGATCGTATGAAAACCAGAAGCAGCTTTACTGAAATTTAATATCTTGTTACTACAGACTTAACCGATCCAAGATAACCCCCGCCAAAAAGATTTACATGCACCAGCAAGGGGTAAAGATTGCAGATTTCGATGCGGGACTGCCAGCCCGGCGCCATTGGAAATGCATCATGATATGCTTCATAAAAATGACTTTCAAAACCGCTGAAAAGTTTGCTCATGGCAATGTCCATTTCGCGAAAGCCGAAATACACTGCCGGATCAATGATGCAGGGATTTCCGTTGGCATCGCACATAAAATTGCCACTCCATAAATCGCCATGCACCAACGCTGGTGGTTCGGACGGAAAAATGGATGGAATTTCTTTGAACAGCCTATTGAAACTTCGCATCAGGTTGTTATCCACAAGGCCTTTGTTTCTTGCCATTTCCAGTTGTTTTTCAAGGCGCTCCTCAATGAAAAACTCGTTCCAGGTTGTATGCTTTTTATTGGATTGCGGCAATGAACCAATATAATTATCGTGATCAAGCCCGAAGGATTCGTTGCTGTTTTTGTGCAGTTGCGCCAGCAATAATCCAAAACCATCCCAGAAATTTTTGCCATAGCTGCCCTGTTCAATGAATTCGAGCAAGAGCCAACTGTGATTTTCGCTTTCTCCATGTGCCAGCGCTTTCGGAACGCGTGGAGCGTTCAGTCTTTTCAGTAGCTTCAACCCCAGGGCTTCGGTTTCGAACATGCCGGGAAAGCGAACCGCGTCATTGTATTTCAGAAAATATAAACCGCTTTGTGTTCGAACCCGGAACGCCTGGTTGATATCTCCGCCGGAAACAGCATCTAAGGATATTACCTTTGTCGGGGTTCCCGTAATTGCATTGATTGTTTGCTGGATATCTGACAGAAGAAGTTCCGGGATCATTGGTTAATAGGATTGAGAAATACGTTGCCACGGACCTGTCCGCCGGGGCGGATTCAAGGATGTTTCTAATCATTCCACATTTATCCGTGAATCAGTGGCAACAATAGTTAAAAGAGGAATAAGTATGTCCGGCTGGTCACCCGCTTAAGAACCCTGTCGAGAATTACCAACGCCGGGATCACAAACAATACAATAAGGGTTATTGATGAACCTTTTAAATACTCAATCACCGACAGCAGGCCCTGGAAAGAACTCATGATCGTATTCAAATAATTGCCGTAGCGCTCCGGGTTCAAACCTTGTGTGAAAAGGCCAAAATCGCCCAGGAAAGGCCAAACAACAAAATAAACCAATACCAATGCAATGATGCCTCCAATTGCCAGCAGGATATTTCCAATTGAAAATAAAGGATTGCGCGCTTTTTCAGCTTCAAGTTGCTGGATGTCACTCATGACATTTGCAGTGAAATTGAAGCTTGGTTTCTCTGTCTGACTTGATTTTAACAGACTTCCCAAAAAATCATCTTTTAATTGTTCTTTTTCCATAACATATATTTTTAACGAACTACCGACAGATTTGGTTTCTTAAACATGTCGTCAAGCAGAACGTATAATTTCTTCCTGATCCTATGCAGCTTTACTTTCACATTTGCCTGGCTCAGACCCGTAACTTCCGATACCTCTTCTATGCTCAGTTCATCGGTATAAAACATGTTTATGAGCAAGGCATCCTTTGGGTGAAGCTGCTGCATGGCTTCTTTCACATAGCGGCTTTGCTCCTCTGAACTGAAATGGTCCAGGTTTTCTTTCACTTCATCTTCCGAGAAGCTTTCTACCAATGATTCATCCAACGATGCCATGGCAATTTTCTTTTTGCGGGTCGAAGAAATCGCAGTGTTGGTTACGATCCTGTAAAGCCATGTTGAAAACTTCGACTCCTGCTTAAATTTATCCAGCGCCTGATAAGCCTTCAAGAAAGCGTCCTGTGCAACTTCCTCAGCATCCTCAGAGCTAGCGCACACACGACGTGCAATCGAAAACGCCATGTCTTTGTAACGATTAACAAGGTGTTCGAAAGCCGCCGTTTCTCCTTCAAGAATCCTGGCGATAATCATATTATCATCCATTTGAGCCATACCTGTGAGTTTGACGCAGGTTTGCGACGGGGGTTACATGCACAGGATTATTTCTTTAACTGTTCAATTCATCCCAATAACGCCGTTTTAACAACGACTATAACGTTCCTGATATATCCACATTAGCTGATTTACGGGTTTAGTCAGTATCCACCGCTACAAAAGCCTAAGCGGAGCAGCGACCGCAAAACGACCACCAAGCCTCGTTATCGTTGGCTATACCATTTTGGCGACTATTTCATTCTTTTTCTTTTTTTCAGTTATCTTGATAAATCTTCCTGTATTATCCATTTGCATAATCCTTTTCGTTACAATCGTTGAGTCCAACCTTCTAAAATATTCAGTTTCATTTTCATGATAATAAAAGAATTTGGCTGTATCGGTCATGTTTATAGTGATGTTTTTGTCAATAACAGACCATGTTGATAATTCAAGGTAAGGGTCTCCAGCACATGTACTTATATGTAAATAAATTGAGTCGATTTTTTGACCGTCATTATCATACGAAAACAAATATGGATAAAGGATATCTCCAATTCTTGCAAATAAAATAAGACTCATGTCTTTGTTTACATTAAGGTTTCCTACAACTTCAAAACCTTCAGGAATAAATTGTTGATACGTCTTATTGAAGTCCTTTTCATTTAATGCAGTTTGAAAGCCACACTCAATAGTCAATGGTAAGTTTTTACTGGGCATATTTTCAACAAAGTCTCTGAAATTAATACTATTTATTTCTGTCGTGTCTGATTTATTTGCATTTGAGTGGGACCCCGAACTATAGGAACATCCAAGTAGAGTTAAAATTATCAAAATCGCTGTTATTGATTCTCGTGCCATTATGTGCGTGTTTATATGGTAGCCAACTTTATAATTACACTAAATGCCGTTTTGCAATTCCCTGATCGCCAGCCAGGCCATCAAAGCCGGGCCTGTGAGCAAAGCGTTTTCATCAATATCAAAATCTGGGGTGTGAAGGTTGGCCGTGATACCTTGTTCTGTATTTTGGATCCCAATGCGATAAAAACATGCAGGCACTATGCGGGAGTAATAAGCAAAATCTTCGGCGGTCATGCGGGGTTCAATTTCCTGAACCATTTCCTGACCCAATAACTCCGCGGCATGTTTCATAGCCCGTTCGGTTACTTCTTTATCGTTCAGCAAGCTTGGATAGCCATGTACAATGCGAACATCACAGGTCGCACCATGGGCCTCAGCGGTTTTTTCAGCAATTTGTGTGATTTTCTCGTGAGCCGCTTTTCGCCATTCTTCATCGTAAGTTCTGATGGTTCCATCCAGTGTTACCTCGTTGGGAATGATGTTCATTTTACCGTCGGCAATGAATCGGCCAAATGATAGCACAGTAGGAACAAGTGGGGGCGCGTTACGGCTTACAAGTTGCTGCAAAGCAATGAGTATGTTCGCTGCCGCCACAACCGGATCAATGTTCAGTTCCGGGGTAGCACCGTGGCCGCCTTTGCCTTTTACAGTAATGTAAACTTCATCAGTTGATGCCATAGAAGGCCCTGGTCTGAACCCAAACATGCCAGTATCAAGGTTCGGAAAAACATGCTGCCCGAAAATGCAACGCGGTTGTGGGTTTTCAAGCACGCCTTCTTTGATCATCAATGAAGCACCACCGGGATAAGCTTCTTCGGATGGCTGAAAAATAACACGGACGCTTCCCTCCCACTCGTCTTTAAGTTGGTTCAAAATATACACTGTGCCAAGCAAAGAAGCCATATGCACATCATGGCCGCATGCATGCATCACACCTTCGTTTTGCGATTTGTATGGCACAGGGCTGACCTCTTTTATAGGTAATGCATCCATATCGGCCCGCAGGGCAATCAGATCTTTGCCGGGATTTTTACCCTTAATGGTAGCCACAATCCCTGTTTTTGCGATCCCACTCTTGAACGGAATATTCCATTCTTTCAACCTTTCTGCAATGTAGGATGCAGTTTCAAATTCCTGCATGGAAAGTTCGGGGTGGGCATGAAAATGGCGGCGATATTCTACTATCTTAGCATGGATTTCACGGGCAAGGTTTAAAGTTTTACTTCTGAGTTGGTGCATAAGGTGTTTCGTTTGCTGTTTAAGCGTTAGAAGCGGTAACAAAATTAGGGATTAATTACCATAGTGGAATAATTGAAGATATTTGAACGATAATCTAGGTACTACATAATGTATCCGATACGCGGAATACCTGATGGAGTACAATGTGGATCAGAATAGCATAGACTTTATGTGAATCCATATGCCTATAGGGCATCAACTATTGTAGCTAATGAAATGGGCGGATAAATCACAATCCTGTAGGGATTGAATTATAACTTGGCACAAACCTGCTTTAAATGAATCCCCTACAGGGATTTGGTTCGTCATTACCGGGTTGTTCTACAATAATATATCCGCTACGCGGAAAACCTGTTGAAGTAAATCGTGCCAGAATTGCATCCAAGATGTACCCGTCAAGCGGAAAATTAGCTGGGGTGATAGGGATCAGAATTACAGTGACTTTTGTGGGATCCCATATGCCTGTAAGGCATAAGTTATTGTAGTTAGTGAAAGTGACTCCTACACCTCAATCCTGTAGGGATTGAATTATAGCAGTATCACCGATGTCTTCACCGTATTGACAGTTTGTAGAAATATTCTTTAACCGCATTGAATACTTCTGGGGAATTTCAATCAATGCATTGACTGTTTTAGGCTTTTTCGATCAGTGCGTTGACTGCTATTGTATTTTCTGCCAATTGGCCTCTTTACTCAAAACTCTCTCTATTGAATCAATTGTTCTTATTAATCGTACCTTTGCCACATGGAAACTCTACGACAAAGCAAGGTAGCCCGGCTGCTGCAACGAGACCTGGGTGATATCTTTATCAACGAAGCCCGCCATTTTCTTGAAGGCGCCATGATTACCGTTACCAAAGTGCGTGTCAGCCCCGACCTTTCAACTGCAAGGATATATCTGAGCATCTTTGCTTCAAAAAACAAAGAAGCACAATTGAAGAGGATTTCATCACAGGTTAAGGAAATAAGGCATTACCTCGCCATACGGATCAAAAACCAGGTTAGGATTATTCCTGAATTGCACTTTTACATGGATGATTCGCTGGATTATATTGACCACATTGAAGAGTTGTTGAACGATTAGTTGCTTCCTACCTACTGATTCAGCATGCATTACGACCCCATTAAAAAATCCCTTGGCAGTGTAATTGGCCGGAAGCTTTTTGCCCGGAAGCTATTTTACTTCACACTGGATCTGCTTCTTTTACGAACCTGGCACATTAAACATGAACTAAAAAAATGGTCTCAAAACCAGCAGCCAATTCTTAAGGCATTGGATGCAGGCTCCGGGTTCGGACAATATTCCTATTGGTTGGCGCGGAAATTCAAAAGCTGGTCAATAACAGGCATTGATGTAAAAAAAGAACAGGTTGATGATTGCAACGCCTTTTTTTCGAAGGCCGGAAGGAAGAATGCACAGTTTGAAGTTGGTGATCTCACGCAATACAATGATCCCGATACTTTCGATCTCATTCTGTCGGTTGATGTGATGGAACATATAGAAGACGACAATGCTGTTTTCCGCAATTTCTATAATTCATTGAAACCAGGAGGCTTGTTGCTGATATCCACTCCTTCTGATCAGGGTGGTTCGGATGTACATGGCAAGGACGACGCATCGTTTATTGAAGAGCATGTGAGGGATGGATATAATAAGCTGGAAATCCAGGAAAAATTAGCAAATGCGGGGTTTAAGTATACCGCAGCTAAATATCAATATGGCTTACCAGGAAAAATCTCATGGAGACTTTCGATGAAATACCCAATCAAAATGTTAGGTGCTTCTAAATTGTTCTTCGTCTTGTTGCCGTTTTACTACCTGCTGGTCTTTCCTTTTTGCTTCATACTTAACTTTGCCGATGTAAGAATGAATCATAAAACTGGGACAGGACTGATAGTTAAGGCGTGGAAGTAGGGAGGTTTTAAGAGACAAGAAACAAGAGACAAGACACAAGAATCAAGAGACATGAGGTAAGAAACTGGGACGAGGGACGAAGAGACCAGCAACTAGAAACCAGCAACAAGAATCAAGCATCAAGAACATACGGCATCACTGCATCACAACCCATGAACCTTTCCCTTTACATAGCCAAGCGATACCTGGTTTCGAAAAAGAGCCATAACATTGTTAATATCATCTCAATCATTTCGGTGGTGGGTGTTTTGGTTGGAACTATGGCTATGGTAATTGTGCTTTCAGTGTTTAATGGTTTTGAAACGTTGGTTAAATCCTTGTTCAACACTTTTGACCCGGATCTGAAAATTACATTGGTGGAAGGAAAAACCTTTTTGCCTGATGATCTTTCAGGAGACCAGATCAGAAATCTACAAGGAGTGATACAATACACCGGGGTGCTTGAAGAAACCGCTTTGTTGAAATACATGGATCGCCAAGCGCTGGTTACTGTCAAAGGCGTTGCTGAATACTTTGAGGATTTCAGTGGCCTGGACTCGATGATTGTAAGTGGAAGCTTCACTTTGCAGCGCGATGAACTGGATTATATTATTCTGGGTTATGGTGTGGCTTTTCAATTAGGGGCAAACCTGAATGATTTTCTGAACCCCATTGCCATGTATGCACCAAAACGTAGTGGTTTTACCGGCACCTTGCCCGAACAGGCTTTTATCAGCAAAACAATTTTTCCATCGGGCATTTTTTCTGTCCAGCAGGATTTTGATACACGTTATGTAATTGTACCAATACGATTTGCCCAAAACCTTTTTGGGTTCGAATCCGAAACTACAGCCGTGGAAATTACCTTGCAAGAGAATGCGAATATTGCGCGGATCAAAGAAGAAATAAAAAAAATTGCCGGCAATCGTTTCAGCGTCAAAGATCGTTACGAACAACAGGAAATGCTTTATAAGATCATGAAATCGGAAAAACTGGCCATTTTCGTGATCCTTGGTTTCATTCTTTTTATCGCCACGTTTAATATTATTGGGACTTTATCCATGCTTATCCTCGACAAAAAAAAGGATATTGCAGTGTTGCACAGCATGGGAGCAAACGAAACGCTGATAAAACGAATCTTTTTCGCCGAGGGATTTTTAATTACTTTTTCAGGCGCCATCCTGGGTATGATTCTCGGCGCACTGATTTGCTGGGTTCAAATCCAATTTGGAGTTGTGCCATTGCATTCAGGAGGAGGTTCATTTGTGGTAGAGGCTTACCCGGTTGAACTCCAATTTATTGACTTTGTTTATGTTTTACTTATGGTGATCGGAATCGGTTTGCCGGCAGTTTGGTACCCCATTCACCAGATCAAAAAAAAGTACTTTGAACAGAAGCTTGGATGACCAGCTCCAAATCTGATCTCCAATTATCCTGACCTTCCTCTCCTTAACCTTAGCCTCAGTCTTAGCCTCAGCCTCAGCCTCAAAATTTTTAACTAATTTTGGCGCAAATCATTTACCAATGAAGGTTAAAATAGTAAACCACTCTCATCATCCCCTACCGGCTTATGAAACAGATTACTCAGCGGGAATGGACATACGCGCCTTTTTATCACAAGGTATTGTTTTAAACCCTCTTGAGCGGGCTTTGATCCCAACAGGAGTATTTATTGAAATTCCACAAGGCTACGAAGCACAGGTTAGGTCCAGAAGTGGATTGGCCATTAAAAAGGGAATTACGGTGTTGAATTCCCCGGGAACCATTGACAGCGATTATCGTGGCGAAGTAAAAGTGATCGTAATTAATTTATCCGGAGAAGTTCAGGAAATTGTTGACGGCGACAGGATCGCACAAATGATCATCAGCAGGCATGAACAAGCCCAATGGGAGCAGGTTGATCAATTGGCCGTAACAAAAAGGGGAAGTGGCGGTTTTGGCCACACAGGCGTTAAATAATTTTATAAACATCTTATTCTTCAACAAATGAGGATTTTTACCGTTTTGATTTAACATGTCCTCATCAAAGCATAAAATCAAATTAAAACCTTAATGAGCAGAACCCAATATATACTTTTGCTTTTCGGCATCCTGATGCTTTCAGCATGTGGAGCCTCAAAGACTTCAGTTGTTGAACCCAAAACGCAATCCGCCATAACCGATCCGCGCCAGGCGGAAAAGGTCACAGCAATTTTTATTGATGCCAACAAAGAAAAATTACTTGGCAACTTCAGGCAAGCGATGACTTTGTACCAGCAATGCCTGAGTATTGATCCAAACCATGCACCATCAATGTATGAAATGGCCAGGCTATTCCGCATGCAGGGCAATTTTAATGAAGCCCTTGGTTTTTCTGAGAAATCAGTGGAAATTGATCCTGATAACAAATGGTACAATCTGATGCTGGCTTCATTGTATGAACAATCGGGTCAGGTGCCAAAGGCCATCTTAATCTTTGAGCGTCTGCAGTCGGCAAAACCTAACGAAATTGAATTTCTGCACCAAACGGCAATGCTTTACCTGAAAGAAAACAGGTTAGCCGATGCCATTAAGGTGTATGATAAAATTGAAAACATAACAGGCTCCGATGAAGATATTCTGATGCAGAAACAAAAACTTTATCTGATGAATAATGAGCCGGATAAAGCTGTAGCCGAAATAGAAAAGTTAATTGCCATGTATCCCGGCGAGAGCCGTTATTATGCGCTCCTTTCCGAACTCTATCTCGATATGGACAACTATCCCAAAGCCATCGAGAGCCTTGAAAAAATCCGCGAGCTTGATCCTCAAAACCCTTACATCCATATCACCCTGGCCGAATATTATTTTAAAACAGGAGATCGTGGACAGGCTTATACCGAGCTAAAGCAAGGATTTGCCAATCCCAACCTGGATGTTGAAATTAAATTCCAGGTTTTGTTCACGTATTACACTGACGAAGACATTCATAACGACTATGAAGACCAGGTAACTGAACTTTCTGAAATTCTTATCATAGCTCATCCAACCGATGCCCGGCCTCTTTCGTTGAAAGCAGATCTTCTGATAAGAGAAGAGAAATATGAAGAAGCACGCCAAATATTCCGCCAGGTACTTGAAATTGACAACAGCCAGTATTTTTTCTGGGAAACCCTGCTCAGGCTTGATGCTATGTTACAGGACAATGAAGCATTGATTACCGAAAGTTTGGAAGCAATACAGCTCTTTCCCCTCCAGCCATTGCCATATCAATTTGCTGGTCTGGCTTATTACCAGTTGGGCAATTACGATGAAGCAATTAAAATGTTTTACGCCGGCAAAGACCTTGTGGTTGATGATGATGAGCTTCTTGTTGAGTTTTACATGCACTTAGGAGACTCCTACTCAAAAATGAAACAGCATGAATCATCGGACGCTGCTTTTGATCAGGCCCTGGACCTGGATGCCGAAAACCCTTATGTGCTTAACAATTACAGCTACTACCTATCTCTGAGAAAAGAGCAGCTGGAAAAGGCAAAAGAAATGTCGGCCAAATCGCTTGAAATCTCTCCAGGCAACAAACATTATCTCGACACTTATGGTTGGATCCTTTATCAAATGGGAAATTATGAAGAAGCCAGGGTTTGGATAGAAAAGGCGCTGGAAAACAACGCCACCGAAGATGCAGTAGTACTGGAACACCTTGGCGATGTTTATTATAAACTTGGTATGAAAGACGATGCTCTCAGGTACTGGAAACAAGCGCTTGATCTGGGTGGCGAAATCACTGAATTTCTTGAAAAGAAAGTAACGGATGGTATTCTTTACGAATAGGGAATGATCAATTTCAGCAAAATGTTCGTACTTCCACAACACAATCCTACACAGGCTTTCAATATGATAATCATATTGATGCTGGTTCTGGCAATTACCTCATGTACATCGTATCGCAAAACCATCAAAGAACCCATGAAAGCTCATGGAACTGATTACCTGCTTGAGCAAATGAAGGCAAAGGAAATCAGGGCTGGTTACTTCACCGCGAGATTCTCCGCCGAGCTTACAAAAAACAAGGAAAAAATGTTATTTAATGGGCAAATCCGGGTTAAAAAAGACAGCATCATCTGGATGACCCTCTCCCCTGCACTTGGCATTGAAATGGGGCGCCTTGTTATTACAAACGATTCAATAAAATGGATGAACCGTCTGGAAAATAATTTTCTGATCTCTACAACTGAACATCTGGCTGGTATGGTCCATCCGTTGCTGGAGTTTGATCTGCTGCAATCACTTATACTTGGTAACGATCTCACCTTATACGACAACACCCAGTTCAAAAGCAATATTGACAACCGGGAATACAAACTCACAGTTTCGCATCGCCGCAACCTTAAACGGCAACTAAAGGAAGATGATATTCCGGAAGCTATTCCAATGCAAAGCATTTGGCTTGACCCGCTAAGCTTTCGTATAACAAAGTTTTCAATCAGGGATTTGCAAGACAAGGATGCCAAGATAGATGTTAATTACCAGCGGTTTGTTGAGATGAATTCATCTTTATTCGCTTCTCAACAGCATTACGATATCCAGGGCGGAGGCAACAAACTTAACCTAAACATCACATTTAGCCGGACTGATACACCTGAAACAAGCAGTTTCCCGTTCACAATTCCTGAGAAATACGTTTCAATCAAGTAGCAAATGTCCATAAACAGATCAGTTGCACCAATCACAAAAACTCGCATTAGACAAATAGCAGGGACAGGACTTATTTGCGTTCTGCTAGCAATCCTGCTCCCATTCAATCTTGGAGCCCAGCAAAGCGAAAAAGAACGGCTTCAAAGAGATAAAATTAGGATTGAACAGGAAATAGAGTACACCAACAAATTATTGTCTGAAACACAACAAACAAGGCAAACATCTTTAAACCAGCTAACCTTGCTGAACAAGCAAATCAGGCAACGTGAAGAACTGCTGGGAAACATTGATGCAACGGTAGCCAACCTCGAAAAGCAAATCAATCAATCAAGTGATACAATCAAGTTTCTCAAAAACGAATTGCAACGTTTTAAAAATGAATATGCCCGCATGATTGTTGCTGCCCACAAGCACAGCAATGCGCAGCAGAAGCTTATGTTTGTTTTTTCGTCCAACGACTTTAACCAGGCTTACAAGCGGATCAAATACCTTCAGCAATACAGTGCATATCGAAGGGCACAAGCCGATAAAATTCAACAGACACAGCTTGAGCTGACCCAAAAAGTTACCCAGCTCGAATTGCAAAGAGCCGAGAAACTAAACCTCCGAATTGCCTCGGAGCGTGAAAAAAATGAACTTTCACAACAACATAGCAAGCAGAACCAAAGCGTTCAGAACCTGTCAAAAAAGGAGAAAGAACTGCTTGCAACCCTGCGTGAAAATGAGCGCGCCTTAAATCGCCTGCAAAAAGCCATTGAAGATATCATTGCAGAGGAGATCCGGCTTGCTCGTGAAGCCGCCAAAAAAGAAGGCAAAACAGCTCCCGAAAGTTTTGCGCTCACACCCGAAGAAGTTTTGATCTCAAATAATTTTGCCGCCAATCAGGGTAAGCTTCCCTGGCCATCTGAAAGGGGAATCATTGCGGGAACCTTTGGCGAGCATCCACATCCTGTGCTCAAAGGGATCAAAACCCGCAACAATGGAATTGATATAATTACCCACGAAGGAGCGGAAGCCAGGGCAGTTTTTGAGGGTGTTGTAAGCAATGTGCTTAGCATTCCGAGCCTTAACAATGTAGTGATCATAAAGCATGGCGAATTCCTTACCGTTTACTCCAACCTCGATCAGCTTTTTGTAAAACCTGGCGATAAAATAGCGCTCAGGCAACGCCTGGGAGTAATTCATACCGATACAAACGAAGCCCGTACCAGACTCCACTTTGAAATCTGGAAAGGAAAAGAACTTCAAAACCCGGAATTTTGGATCGCAAAGAGTTCCGCGTTACAATGATAGAGATGTGAACCCATTTTTGACTTGTGTGAAAGTCATTCCGTGAATTTGATGTACTGATCCGACGTTTTTAATATCTTTGTGTTCTAAACAGATAATTGAACTTTATGAACGGATTAATATTTCTTGGAGTGTTAGGCCCCTGGCAAATTGTTTTGATCCTTGCCATTGTGTTGCTATTATTCGGCGGAAAAAAAATCCCTGAATTGATGAAAGGTCTTGGAAAAGGCATCCGCAACTTCAAAGAAGGCATGAACAACCCCGACGAAGAAGAGAAGGAAACAAGAACGAAGGAGTAATCAGCTTACGGCGTTCAGAAAATATAAAGCAGTACATCCTCAACGGGTTGTACTGCTTTTATTTTATCATAAATATTTTTGCTAATGCCAGGATTTTATTCCTGCTTCATATTGTATACATAAGCAAAAGTGTGGGCAAAATCTTCGATTGAAGTGGGGGTTGTATTGTGCTCATCGCGTCTGGCATCTTCCAGAACCCGGCCATCATTCAGGGCTGAAACAAATTCCAGGAGACTGTCTGTTGCACTTTCGCCCATACCCATTTGCATCATTGCCGCTTTTCCTTCAGCAATGCTTACGGCATTATATTTCAGATCGGGCATGCCAATGGCATTGCCAAACAGCCGGGCTACTTCGTCGTAGGAAACATCACGTTGTCCGAGCACATACTTATGATTAGTTCCTTTAAAATCAAGATTCAGCAAATGATTCAATGCCACCTGTGCAATATCTTTGGTGGCAACCATTGGAACTTCCAGATCACCAGGCACCGGTGAGGCCATCATTCCCATATATTTTATCGCTCCAATTTGTGCCATTGTATTTTCCATAAAATATGCAGCACGTAAATGCATTGTATTCAATCCGGTGATGGAGTTGAGCAATCTTTCGGTTCGCTCCAGACCTTGCACAACACCTGCGCCCTCAATCAGGTGCGCCCCAACACTGCTCAGGAACACAACGTACTTAACTCCGGCTTCTTTGATTGCTTCGGCAATAGTTCTGCCATGACTCAATTGCATTTCCGTATAATCTATTGCGTTCATGTCAAAAGGGATCATGGCATAAACAGCATCAGCACCTTTGAACGCTTTTAAAAGCAATTCCTTGTTGGTTGTGTCGCCCAGGAACAATTCAGCACCTTGATCCGTGAGCTCTTTAGCTTTTTCGGCATTGCGGCTGATGATGCGAACTTTTTGCCCTTTTTCCAATAATCCCATTGCTATGTGCTTTCCGGTATTTCCGGTAGCGCCAGTTATCACATAAGTTTTCATAATCTCAATATTTTGTGTGTAAAGTAATCAGGCTTTTAATAGTTTGAATGCATGAATCCATTGGTTCCGGTTAAAACCCGGAATGCACCAAAGCATGCATAGCGGTTCAATTGCACGCGCTGCTTCAACCGTACCCATGTCTTCTGTTTCCCAGCCAAAGAGGTCTAGTATTGACGTTACATCTTCTTTTGCCTGTGCATTGTTGCCACAGATAAACATGCTTGGCATTATTCCGGGAAAGTTTGGGTTCACCATTAAGTGACTACCGACGCTGTTAAAGGCTTTCACAAAATTTGCTTCCGGGAAACTTTGCTGCAACTTTTCCATCAGCGATTCAGACAAAGAAGTACTAAACTGCAATACACCATTTACCGGAGCTGCATCGGCAATAGGATTGGTGGCATCAATAATGGTTTTACGTTTCAGATTGTCCGATCCGGCAAGTTGAAGCGCTGAAATCGCAGCCCCGCCCTTTACCGCAAGAACAAGGATATTCGCAAATGCAGCAGCATCAGCAAAAGTACCTGTTTTACCACCGCTTTGCTTCTGCCATTCATCCAATTTAGAGGCATCTCGCGAACCAAGCATCACATCATAACCATACTTTATAAATCCGGCTGCCAGCGCCTTGGCAACATCACCAGATCCAAGGATTCCAATTTTTTTCATTTTGCTTTTGTTTAGGTTTAACTCTGGTAATTAACAATAGAAACTCTTACAATGTTTTGAATTCTTGATCAGGCATTTACCAATTGTCTGCAATCCTAAAAAAATGTAGGGCGCCGCTTTTCTGATGATCGCACTGGCAATAGGTTACGGCACCTCATACTATTTTGGTTATGAATAATTAACATGGCTCTGTTGATGAATTCTGTTCATGCGGTCAAACATTCAGGTTTAAATGACTTATTTTTGCAGATATTTATACAACATTGCGGAGAGAATCGCAGTTATTAGAACATCGCTTTTAATTTTATTTTGATCGGTTATGTGCAAATTCAAACTTCTAGTCCTTATATTCCTACTTGGTTTTACAGTCGCAAAAGGCCAGGAAATTGAACCAGTTAATGATACTTTGAAAGGCGTAAGTGAATTTGAGGCAGAGTTCTTATCAGCTGATGAAGCTTTTAGTACCGATACCCTTACTTTTCCCGACACTATTCCAAATGCTGAATTATTAAAAGACGGGCCTATCCTTGATATGCTCGACAGTTTGTTTCATTCAATTCTGTTTGCCGGAAATGGTTTCACTGCCGATACCGCTGCACTGAATATATACGGCTTCAAAGCAAACGAAGTCCCAACATATCCCGACTCTGTTTATTTTGACCGTATCAGCAGGTTGAATGCCCTTACGCCTATTGAGTTAACGTTCAACTGGCATGTCAAAAACTTCATCAACCTGTATGCCGTTAACAGAAGGGAACTCAGTTCGAGAATTCTTGGCCTGGCAGAACTTTACTTTCCTTTGTTTGAGGAGCACCTTGACCGTTTGAACCTGCCGCTAGAGCTGAAATACCTGGCTGTCGTTGAGTCTGCGCTTATACCCAATGCCCGCTCCCGTGCCGGAGCCACCGGCCTTTGGCAATTCATGTACGGAACCGGGAAAATGTATGGCCTTAATGTAAGCTCTTTTGTTGACGATCGCAGCGATCCTTACAAATCAACTGTGGCGGCAGCAGAGCATCTGCGGGATCTGTATAAACTTTACAACGACTGGCTGCTTGCGCTGGCAGCATACAATAGTGGAGCCGGCAATGTAAACCGAGCTATACGCCGTTCAGGTGGCAAAATGAATTTCTGGGAAATCAGCCCTTACCTGCCACGCGAAACACGTGGTTATGTTCCTGCATTTATTGCCGTAGTATATGTCATGAACCATGCTGCTGAGCATAACCTTTACCCGGTTACCCCTGCTTTTATGCATTATGATATTGACACTGTAATGGTTAAGGATGTTCTTTCTTTTGAGCAAATTTCAGAAAAACTTGCGATCCCAATGGAACAGCTTAGCTTCCTGAACCCTGCTTACCGTCATGGAATTATACCAGCAACTACCGGAAAGGATTATGTGTTACGACTACCAAAGCGATACATTACTGAGTTTTTCAACCATGAACAAGCTCTTTATACGTATAAGACCCAAAAAGGCATTGAGCGCGAAAGCCTCGTAGCTAAAATGGCCAATATAAAAGAAGAACAATACCACCGTGTAAAAAGTGGTGAGACCCTCGGTGGAATTGCCAGCCGTTATAAGGTTTCAGTAAACAATCTTAAAACCTGGAACAATCTAAAAAATAATACGATCCATCCAGGACAACGGCTAATGGTTTATACCGGAAGTAATTATAAGGCGCCTTCTGCCAAAACGGAAACGGCGGCCAATTCGTCAGAAGGGGCGGCTTATCATACCGTAAAACGTGGTGAAAATCTTGGTTTGATAGCAGGAAAATATAAATGTTCCATCACTGATTTGAAGAGTTGGAATAACCTAAAAAGCAATACAATTCATGTAAACCAGAAATTGATTGTTTCAGATCCAGGAAAAGCACGGCAAACTGAAGTAATTGCAAAAAACAACCCGGGTCAAAATGCTAAATTCGTTTATTACACGGTGCAGCAAGGTGATACATTATGGGATATTGCAAAAAAGTATGATGGTGTTACGGTTGAGCAAATTAAATCCTGGAATAATATCACCAATGCCCATCGCTTGAAACCCGGTCAGAAAATCAAAGTTGGCATTGCCGGGTAGCAGTTTCTTTACGAGTCACCAAATATGCTGAAATGATGAAGCGGATCAAGAATATTCCTTTCATTTTTATCACTTTTCTGGTTTTGTCTTCGTGCAATTCAGAAGAACGGATCATTGCTAACTCAACAGGCAAATCGTCAGAAATGCTTGTTGTGATCGAAAAACAACATTGGAACGGGGCCGTTGGAAACGAAATAAAGGCTTTTTTTGGACAAGATATGGAAGGCCTTCCCCAACCCGAAGCCTTGTTTAATTTTTACACTATTCCGGAAGCCGATTTTTCTTCCATCTTTCAGGTACACCGCAATATTTTTATCGCAAGCATCCGGCCTGAACACACCCAACCTTATATTGAAACCAAACGCGACCTGTGGGCAAAACCACAGCGGGTCATAAAAATAAATGCCGCCTCCGATTCGGCTTTTTTGCGCTTGTTTCACGAACACAAAAATTCTTTCCTGAAATTGTACGATCAGGCCGAGAGGGAGCGCATACAAAAGGCTTACAGTTCGGTTACTGAACATACCATCAAGAATGAGATGGTTGAAAATTTTGGATTTTCACTCACTGTTCCATCGGGGTTTTATATTGCCAAAAAGTCGCAGGATTTTATGTGGATCCGACGGGAAACCTTAGAGTTTAGCCAGGCACTGCTCATTTATACCTACGACTATAAAGACACGGCTGATTTTAAGCAGAGGCCGGTTCTGGGCACTCGAGACTTTTTTACCAAACAACATGTGCCGGGCACTTTTGAAGGAACTTATATGTCCGTTGCCGGAGATTTTATCGTTCCGGTTTCACAGCGAATTGATTTTAATGGCCGTTTCGCAGTCGAAACCCGTGGCCTTTGGGAAATCAAAGGCGATTTTATGGGTGGGCCATTCATCAACTACACTTTAGTGAACGAAGCAGGAAACAAAATTGTGGCACTTGATGCCTATGTATACGCCCCCAATGAGAGAAAACGCGATCTCGTACGACAGCTTGAAGCCATTATTTACACTTACGAACCTGCAAAGAATTGATTTAGTCATTATTGTTCGCCCGCATTGAAAAGTTCATTACTTTCGTCCTCTAACAAAACCGACTTAAAATGAAAAAAGCAATCACCCTCATCGCCTTGGCAATGCTGTTCGCAGTGGCCACAGAAGTTAAAGCACAGGCCGACAAAATTGTTGGCATCTACCTTGCAGTTGATGATGAAGACAATCCAAATTCGCAGGTAAAAATCTTCAAATCATCCAATGGAAAGTATTATGGAGAAATTGTCTGGTTAAAAGATCCTTTGAACGACGACGGTACTCAAAAAGTTGATGATAAAAACCCCGATACAAAAATGCACACCCGCAAAATTATGGGGCTTCGCATACTGAATGATTTTACTTACGACAAAGGTGACAACGAGTGGAGTGGCGGAACGATTTACAGCCCCAAAACCGGTAAAACCTATAAATGCTACATGTCGTTCGAACCCGACGGCAAACTTAAAGTGAGAGGTTATATAGGCAGTTCATGGATGGGGCTCGGTAAAACAGTTTATTGGACAAAGGAAGCAGATTTGAGAAAATAGAGCATCAAAGCACTCAGACAGTCAGGGGCGATGAAGCAGTTTTCTGCTTCATCGCCCCTGATTATTTTTGTTCAACATACTAATTTATTCAGGACTAAAAAATTCAATCTTTTATATCAGCCTGGTAATGAGTGGATAAGCATAAAAATTGCATTAAATATAATAGTTGTACCTTTGCAGCCGTTTTTCTGACCTACTGAAAACATTGTGAACATTAACAAATACATGTTGTTAGTTAGAGTCAGTTCAGGCTTATCGGATCGAAACACAGACAGATAACAGTAAAGATCGATCAAATCCGGTAAGCATTGTTGAACCAAAAACAAAATAATGATTGAAAAATGGAAATCAGGCAGGACAACATTTCTGAGTATCTTACTCACCTTTGTGATCCTACTTTCCTGCTCAAATAATTCCCGGAATACAAACCCTGCCCTTGTTGTTGAAAAATCTGGACTTAGCGCTATCCTTGAAAGAGGTAAGCTAATTGCTGTTACTGATTTAGGGTCAACCAGTTATTTTATTTACCGGGGCGAGCCAATGGGCTACCAATATGAGTTGCTGCAATCTTTTGCAAGGCATTTGGGTGTTGAGCTTGAAATACACGTGGAAAGTGATCCCGAAATCTCAATTCAGAAGCTCAATGCAGGGCAGTATGATTTGGTGGCCAAAAGTTTATTTGTAACTCACGATCGCAAAGATAAGGTAGCATTTTCCGACCCAATGATGGAAACCCGCCAGGTTCTGGTGCAGCGCAAACCTGCCAACTGGCGGCAAATGCGCACCTGGGAGGCAGTTGAAAAAGAACTTATCCGCAGCCCCATTGACCTTGATGGCAAAACCATTTATTTACAGCGGAATACTGCATTTTATGACCGCCTCGTCAATTTGCAAAAAGAAATTGGCATTCATATCAATGTGATAGAAGTTGCTGACAAAGACACCGAAGACCTTGTTGCAATGGTGGCAAGGGGCGAGATCGAATACACAATGAGCAACGAGAATCTTGCAATGGTAAGTGGCAAATATTATCCCGACCTGGATGTTCAAACACCGCTGGGGCTTTCGCAAAATACCGGATGGGCCGTTAGACGAGCGAACGACGACCTTTTGGATACACTCAATGCATGGTGGGCTGAATTTGCAAAAAGTGCACACGCCAGTTTGCTGTACGAACGCTATTTCAACAATCCGCTCGGATTGCATGCCGGCCAGCTTGAATTTCATTCCCGCAAAGGCGGGCGCATTTCTCATTATGACGATGTTATCCGAAAATACAGCAAATTATTAGAGTGGGACTGGCGTTTACTTGCTTCGCTGATCTACCAGGAATCAAAATTTAGCCATGAAGTAACTTCTCATGCCGGAGCTTTTGGTATCATGCAGATGATGCCTGCAACGGCAATTGAATTGGGCATTGATTCAGCCTCAACCGCCATTGAGCATATTGCAGCAGGCGTCAAATACCTCCGATGGCTTGATAAGCAATTCATAGAGGATATTTCCGATCCTGTTGAAAGGCAGAAGTTTGTGCTGGCCGCATACAATGCAGGTATTGCCCACGTATTTGATGCCCGTCGCCTGGCCATTAAGAACAACAAAAATCCCAACATTTGGGAGAATAATGTTGATTATTACTTGCGGAACAAATCAAAACCGGAATATTATCTTGACGAGGTGGTTCAGTATGGCTATTGCCGAGGCGAGGAACCATATAAATATGTAACAGAAATTCTGAACCGTTACGGGCACTACCGCACAGCAATCAGGAACTGATTTGTCTGAACCAGTTGCAATTTTCTCTAATGCTTTCTTCAATAGAAATGAAGCTAAAATTCAGCGCCTTGCGTATTTTCTCATTGCTGTAAAGATACTTTTTGCTTGAAGTTCGGGCTGTTTCGCGGGTAATCAAAGGAGATGTTCCGGAAATCACACTTCGAAATTTATCCACTCGCCAAAGTATTTCAAACATCCAGGGTTTAACTTCGATGCGGGGATGCTTTTTCCCGAAACCTTCTGCCATGAGGTTGAAAATGTGGCGGTACGAATAATTACCCTGGTTGATGATGAAGCGCTCGTTCGCAAGATTACTTTCCATTAACGCTATCATCGCACGACTCACATCGCGTACATCCACAAAAGCATTCACACCTTCGGTATAAAATAGGTTGCCCTTTATAGCAGTCGAAAGAAGTTTTGCCGAGCTTTTATGAGGATCACCCGGTCCTAGTATGATGGAAGGGTTTACAATAACTACATTAAGACCTTCGGCCATACCCCGCCATACTTCACGCTCGGCAGCATATTTGCTTTTTGCGTAGGCTGAGTTTTCTTTTGAATCACTCCAATCGCCATTTTCGTCAATCATGATGTTTTCTTCAGCACGGCCCAGGGCAGCAACTGAGCTAACAAAAACCAATTTCTCAATTCCGGCAGCAAGAGAAGCATTTACGACGTTGGCAGTTCCACCTACATTGATGCCCATCATCATGGGCTTGTCCTTCGGGTCGAAAGAAACCACCGCCGCGCAATGATACACCTGTTCAACGCCCTGCAAGGCAGCTTCAAGCGAAAGGTAATCCTGCACATCACCATTCACCCATTCGATTTGTTGAAGCATCTCATCGGCGCGATCGCTTAGCACATGAAATATCTTCTCAAGCATAACTAGTGAAGAAGATTTTCTTTTTATAGCCCTCACCTGTTTTCGACCTGCAACAAGATCAAACAATAATCGGATTCCAACAAGGCCGGTACCACCAGTAACAAGGATCATAATTCAATTTTTTGTGAGCACAAAGATAGGAAAGTGTGAATGTAAAGATGTTAGTGGCAGGTTCGGATAAATCGTAAATCCAAAATCGTCAATCGTAAATTCAAATTCTATCTTTGCAAAAATTTTCTCTATGAACTTTGTTGAAGAACTACGCTGGCGTGGCATGATCCACGACATGATGCCGGGAACCGAAGAATACCTTTCAAAAGCGGTGGGAACTGCTTATGTGGGCATTGACCCCACAGCCGATTCCCTTCATATCGGGCATTTGGTGGGTGTGATGATGTTAAAACATTTTCAGCGCTGCGGCCATAAACCGCTTGCACTGGTGGGTGGCGCAACGGGCATGATTGGCGATCCATCAGGTAAATCGCAGGAACGCAACCTGCTTGACGAAGCCGCACTGCGCCATAACCAGGAATGCCTGAAAAACCAGTTGAAGAAATTCCTTGATTTCGACCCCAGCCTTCCCAACAGCGCTGAAATGGTGAACAACTACGATTGGATGAAGGATTATACTTTCCTGGATTTTATCCGTGATATTGGCAAGCACATTACCATCAACTACATGCTGGCCAAAGATTCTGTTAAAAAGCGCGTGGAAGGTGAGGCTGCAACGGGTTTATCATTTACGGAGTTCACGTATCAACTGGTTCAGGGATACGACTTTCTATACTTGTCCCGCTCTAAAAACTGCCATTTGCAAATGGGCGGCAGCGACCAATGGGGCAATATTACAACAGGCACCGAACTTATCCGCCGCATTGATGGAGGCGAAGCCTTTGCGCTTACCTGTCCGCTGATTACCAAAGCTGACGGTGGAAAGTTCGGAAAAACCGAAAGCGGCAATGTTTGGCTCGATCCGGAAAAAACTTCTCCGTATCAGTTTTACCAATTCTGGCTCAACACTTCCGATGCCGATGCGGCAAAGTATATGAAAATTTTCACCCTTTTCAGCAAGGAAGAAGTGGAAACCATGACCGCAAGACATCTTGAAGCGCCACACTTGCGCTTCCTGCAAAAGGAACTCGCCCGTGATCTCACCATCAGGGTTCATTCCGAAGCAGACTACAATGCAGCTGTGGAAGCATCTGAAATCCTTTTCGGGAAAGGCACCACTGAAACGCTTAGGAACCTGGATGAAAAGACACTGTTATCGGTATTTGAAGGTGTTCCTACCTGCGAGGTTCAGAAATCAGAAATTGAATCCGGTGTGCAGGTACTTGAGTTTCTGGCTGACAAAACCGGAATTTTCCCATCCCGTGGCGAAGCACGTAGAATGGTGAAAGATGGCGGTGTGATGATCAACAAGGAAAAAGTTTCAGAACAGCACATGATTTCCACAGATGGGCTGCTTAGCAATCGCTATCTGTTGGTTCAGAAAGGGAAAAAGAATTATTTCCTTGTGATCGCAGTATAAGCAAGCTTAAGACAGGCTTTTGCCAGGCTTCTAATGAAATACTATTTTCCCGTTTCCAATCAGTTTACTGTGTTCGTCAACGAACCTGAAAAGATATAATCCCCTGGCAAGATTGTGGGCGTTGATATGAACTAGCTGCGTGCTTATATTATCTATTTGCAGTACTTCAACACCCTGAGAGTTGATTAACTTCAGGCTTCCCCGTATAATCGGTTCGTCAGCTTCGATCAAGATAACAGCCTTGTCTGTTGCCGGATTTGGTATCACTGCAAAAGATGCTTTTTTAAATGGTTCGGGTTGATTGGGTACGTAAGTCAAGAAGCTGTTCATTGCGCCGGGTGTTCCTTGCAAAGGTGATGCCATCCAGCTTTCGGGCAGGGCATTGTCAAGCGAAGGATGGATCAGCTCAAGTGTGAAACCGCCGCCATTTGCTTCCGGTGGCCAGGGAATATAATTCAAATAATGAACCGTGTCTATAATAACCTGGTCTTGGTTATACAACCTGATCAGTTCTCCATCGCTGCTGAAACCAAAACCCATATCTCCAATATAATTACTTACTTGCGGATACCTGTCTTTGAATTTGATTGTATCGCGGCAAAGCACGAGGTAGCCAAACGGTTCAATAAATGTTGATGCCGGAAAAATAAATGAGTGGGCATCATCATCATCTTTGAAAACCCAACCGCTTATGTCAAGCGTATATTCCTGAGGATTATAAAATTCAACCCAATCTTCTGAATCAAAACTGCTTGATGATCTGTAGTTGATTTCATTAATTACCAAAGAATCTGCAAATGACTTAGGCTTAAAATGTGCAACAATGTTTTCCCAGTTTGATGGGCTGATTGTGATTGCTTCAGCAGTGGTGTCGGGTGAAGCGGAATGATTGACCAGTTCCCAGTAGTCGAATTCATAACTAGTATTTGTAGCGATGGCTGTAAGTTTCATATCCACCCCGCCATAGTACTCGCCGCTCCACGGAAAGTTTTCCAGCATCAGAGAATTCAGTTTAACCATTCCAACACCTGCTGGTTCGGCATTAATCGTAAAATCGAAAGGGCCATCAAGATCATAGCAACTCATCAGGCCTGATCCAAGATAATCGCAACGGTTGGCTATGAAATTTCTCAATTTCTGCACATTGTCTTCCCATTGCTGGAAGCTCCCACCCCACCTTGTGGCATGCCTGGTCATTTCTGGCGACACAAGGGCAGCCATACTGTCAACATACTGCAAAAGATCTTCCTTGACAAAAGCTGTATTTTTCAAGTCAAGGTAGCGTGAAATGTAGTATTGTTCTACTTCCGGATTTTGCCTGAGCTTATTTAGAATTTCAATGTGTTTTTGGGGATCGGACCAACTGGAAAGGTACTCGGGATAGCAAGGCGAAACGTAAGGATGCTGCCCGGGAATTCCGGTATAATTTATATAGTGACCAAATGTTGCATCTTCATCCCAAAGAATATAGGCCCATTTATGGTGCGATCCATCAGGGCTTAATCCACGCCACCAGCCAACATTCCAATTAAGCCAGTCGGAACATACTACAAATGAGTTAATGATCACATAATCTACCAGGCTTGTATAATCGTAATTTGCTTTGATAAAACCGAAAGTAAGCGGATTATTCACATCTCCGCTCAACATCAGATTCCTGAACTCGAACCAGTCATCCAGGGCTTTGTCGCCGCCGTATTCTGCCCAAAGCGAACCCCAGTATTTTAGAAATTGAATGTTGAATTTGTCCTGATTATAATAATAGTTGGTGAAATCGTGATCATCAACCTTTTCGCGGATGGAATAAACTCCCCAATATTGCCCGTTGGCATACACAACAGCTTTTGACCCTTTCCTTACGTCGAGGTTCATACCAGATTTTTGAGCCAGATTTTGTATCAGCACATCCCGCATATGCGCAGATGTGTCAATGCCCGGGTAGTTGTCATCGCCTTCCGCCCTTATGATTATACGCTGGAATTCTTCGCGCTCAGAGAGGGTGAACAGTTTTTCCTGCAGGGCGTGATTGTATCCCATTTCATCACGCATCACAAAATCAATACTTCTTTGCGGATGCACCCAGGAATCTTGTCCATGTTTGTTAAACTCCCCATAACCAGCATTGGTGCGCAATCCATCCGTGTTAAAATATTCAATTGTTCCTTGAGGCTCAAGGCTGGCATCTCCGTTGAGCAACAACAAAATCTCATTGGCTGACACCGAAAGTACAACCAATTCGTGCGATTCATTGATAAAGTATGTGTTGAACTCAATCAGCGATGGTAAGATTGCAGGATTATTGCTGAATACCCGAGCCTGCACAATGCTTGTTGATGCCACCGAAAGCGGCATCAGATAAAGCGGAGATGTGGAAACAGGCGTGTTTCCGTTGGTTGTGTAGCGAATTACGGCATTAGGTTCTTCAGTAGTTAACTCTACAACAAGACTGACTTCATAAAAGCCGGCTTCATAATTCATCTGGGGTCTTGATGCATAGCCTTCAAAATGTGTAGCCATATTGTTTGAACTCCCCGGAGTAGGATTGGTGAAAACACCCCAGATATTACCACCATTGGTGATCCTTCCTCTTGAATGGCCAAGCTGTGTAAGTTGTAATTGTTGTATTTCAAGTACGCTTCCTGAGGGATCTGAGAAAACAATATGTTCTGGATTGGCTTTCGTTTGGCTGAGCCGGAAATTAGTATGAAAATGCCCGTTTTCAGATTCATTTCTTCCTGAAGCCCAAATAAGCAGGTAGCCGTTTGCCGGGATCAAAGTGAAGGCAGGAAATTGCCATTTGGTGGGGTTGTCTTCCTGATCGCTCAGATAGTAGCCACCAATATTGATAGCTACGGTTCCAGTGTTATGTAATTCGATCCAATCTTCGTGATGGCTGTAATTATCAGCAAACTGATGAAGGTTAGAAACTGAATATTCGTTGATAACAACCTGCCCCTGTGAAACAAATGCTGTTGTGAACATGAACAGCACCAATAATAAATGATACCGGGTTTTCATAAAATGGATTTTAAATGGTATTAATCATGACCCTAGCCTGGTTAACTGAAGTCCTGCGTAATTTATAATTCATCAAATTTAAAACATTTTGATACCATTGAACCAGGATGTTCGAAATTGATTGCCAGAAGATGAAAGATCGCTTGAAAAATCATTTTTATGCAACAATAAGTATTTTGTAACACGCAACTCGAACAGTTGTTGCAACTGTCTGATAACTTGATTGGAAGAGTTGAAAGCCAGGCCGGCAATCCGACCAACGGGAAGCACCCTTCTTGATGTTCCGGAAATAAAAGCAGCATCCATAACATTCAATTCGTTGTAATGAACTTTTTGCTCTGAAACAGGAATGCTTTCTTCATCACAAATCTGCATTATCTGTTTTCGGGTTATTCCTTGCAGAACCGACTCAATGGGCGGGGTAATCAGCCGGTTGTTCTGAATAAAAAAAACATTTGAGCGGCTGCCTTCAGTAATAAAGCCATCACGGTCAACCAATAAGACCTCATAAACAGCTTCTTCCTTTTTCGCCACGTCTGTTGCGCTCCGAAGTGCAACGTCCATCACCTTGGCATTGGGATTTCCCCTTTCTGCGCGAAAAAGGCTCACAGCCACACCAGTGTTAAATTGCTCCGTTGATGGATATTGATGCGGGGTAAAATACACCAGTCTGATGATAGGGCTGTGGACTGGCAAACTGATAAATATTTTTATGTTCCCTTCGCCAGTTGGATTGGCCTGAATTAGTGTGACGATATCCGCCAGCATTGTATTTCGGGAAAATGGTAGCTTAATATTTTCTAATTCTACAGTTTTCCACAGCCTGTCTAAATGATCTTCTATAAAAACAGGAATTCCTGCTTGCACCCTGAAGACTTCGTAAATATATTTTGAATGCTGGCCGAAACACTCCTCAAATTCAGCGCCAGCCTTGATGAGGCCATTACAGATAAAATTATCCCTTGTAAATTCTGTCATTCCTTTGAACCGTATTTTAAATATCCTTTAAACCCTACATCGGCATTAGGGCTTGGTTTTCTCTATCGCATTATTTCTATCTGTTTATACCTGCAGGCCAATTCCAGTAAGTTTCTGTGTTTACCGGAAATGATAAGATGATGGTTGCCCAGTGGGCGACGCTTTAATTTTTCTAAATCACCGCCAGGTAATTCTATTTCCGTTTGTGTTCGGCAGGCAAAATTATGACGCGGTTTCGAAACAATTTTCCCTTCACTTATAAATGCCTTATTGAGTTGTTGGTTCAGACGAAAAACCGTTACCTCTTCCATGTTAAGGTTACCTTGCACAGCAGCCGATTTATCAGTTTCAAAATGCGTGCGGACTTCAAAATTGGAGAGCAGATTCAATGGTGCGGTACAATGAGCAAACAGTACAGTATTTTCATTAATGCTTGCTATGTTGGCCATCCAGGGAATTGTTCCGGTAAGCGCCTGCACCAGCATCATACCCGCAAGACTTACGAGATCGCCCTCGCAGCCTGCCGCTATGCCACGGCTGTTCAGCAAAGCCAGCGCCAGGCAAGACGTGACACTTCGGTCGTTCACCATATCAAAACACTCCAACGTAAACCCGCTGAGTTGATTTTCTTTGATAATTGTTTGCAGAAAACTATAAACCCTTGCTTCCTTTTCCAGATTTATATATTCGCTGTGTTTAAACACTTTCAGAAAATCTGCATCTGGTTCAAAACCGAGATAATCAGGCAATTTTTCCAAGAGAAAGTGAATGATGTTAATTCCGAACCGCTCTTTTGCAAGGATATGCGGAAATGCAGATGCTACCAGCCAGTGCGAAACATTGCCAATAAGCCCGGCTTGTCTGCCTTGCAAGCTGCGGTATGCAGTGCAAATCGTGTGATATGTTCGGAGCAGGTAATCCTTTTTAGCTTCCTTTATTGAAACCAGCTGAGCCGTCAATTGTACGGAATCAGCCCATGCTTTTACTTCGGTTGCAGCAGCGTAGGCATTGTTTTGAAAATCTGACAGTAACAAATAATACTTTCCTGAAGCCATTGATTTAATGGCATCCTGCTCCGAACCGCCACTCAAGAACCATATTACATCCGGACTATCGCTGACAAAGCGGATAGCAATTTCGGGAAAGGTTTCCTTTAGTGTCTTACAGCCATTTTCAATAAACTCGGGTGGGGCATTCCGGAAAGCAACCGCTTTAACTCTTAATTCCATATTTGAAAGCTTTGGGCAAATTTAGACTTAATGGAAAACATTTATGATTTTTGTAAGCAAAAAGGTTCACATGAAACACTTCAGAAAACTTATACTATTGCTTGCTGGCATCTTACAAATTGTTAGTTCAGATGCCCAGGAGTTAAAGCTGATGACTTACAACATCCGCTTTGCCAATCCCGCCGATGCGCCTCATACATGGCCGGCCCGGAATCCTTTGGTGATTAATCAGATTTTTGAGCTTGATCCGGATATTATCGGATTTCAGGAAGTATTGCATCAGCAGGTGTTGGATCTTGAAAAAGATTTGCCCACCTACACGCGGATTGGTGTTGGAAGGGACGATGGGAAAATAGCAGGGGAATATTCGCCATTGTTTTTCAGGACTGACCGGTTTTCTCTTTCCGAATCCGGCACATTCTGGCTATCAGATACGCCTGAACAAATATCAGTTGGTTGGGATGCAGCTTTGCCGCGCATCGCAACCTGGGCAACAATGACGGATCGCACAACGCAGGAATTGTTGCTTGTGATCAATACCCATTTTGATCACATCGGAAAAACTGCAAGACTGAACAGTATTAAATTACTCGCTAATTTTCTACGTGAACAACGCGCTGCCCACAAACACCTTATCCTGATGGGCGACCTGAATACCGGGCCTGATGATGAGCCTTACAAATGGCTGATGGAGCAAGATTTGTTGTCCGATCCGTTTTATGAAGCCGAACACAGGACAGGCCCGGTTGGTACTTATAATGCGTTCAATTATGCACATCAAAGTGAGCGTATTGACTATATTTTGCTTGACCCTACTTTAAAGGTTCAGCAATACAGGGTGTTGATGGAATCGTACAAAGGCATTTTGCCTTCCGATCACTGGCCGGTGATGGTGATTGCAACCAAACCATGAATTAAATCTTAAAATCTCCTTGCTTTTCCGATGTTGATTGCTTGTAACAGTGAGCTGAAAAATACGTCCATTCGCTGATGACTTACTTGAAAAATCCGCCATATCATTTATTCTTCCTATTTTGCACCCAGTTTTTAAAAATCTAATTCATCATGCAAAAACCATTTAAGAAACTACTGGCTGTTGCTTTGTTCTTCGGCCTTACAATGATGCTGCAGGCTATGGATGACGCCCGCCTGCTCCGTTTCCCTGACATCAACCAAAATCTTATCGCATTCGTTTATGCAGGTGATATCTGGACTGTAAATGCCAGCGGTGGCGAAGCACGTCGCCTTACCTCCCATGAAGGGCTGGAATTATTTCCTAAAATTTCACCGGATGGAAAATGGATCGCATTTTCTGCAGAATATTCCGGTAACCGCCAGATTTGGGTGATGCCCTCCGAAGGCGGCCCTGCAAAACAATTGACTTATTATAACTCAGTTGGCGTAATGCCCCCTCGCGGAGGCTTCGACAATGTGGTGCTGGACTGGATGCCCGATAGTAAACAAATTCTGATCCGCGCCAACCGCACAGAGTTTGGCGAACGCCAGGGAAAATACTTCCTTGTAGGTCTTGATGGCGGACTTGAAACTCCCTTACAAATTGTCAATGGTGGCTTCGCGGTGCTTTCGCCTGATGCCAAAAAGATTTGCTTTACCCCTGTTGACCGTGAATTCCGTACGTGGAAACGATATAAAGGCGGGCGCGCTACCGATTTGTGGATTTACGATCTTGAAAACAATACTTCAGAGCAAATCACAGACTTTGCCGGCAGCGACCAATGGCCGGTTTGGCACGGCGACAATATTTATTTCGCTTCCGACCGCGATCTGCGCCTGAACATTCACCGTTACAACACCCAAACCAAAGAAACTACCCAACTCACATTCCATAAGGAATTTGACGTAATGTGGCCATCGGGTCGCAATGGGAAAATAGTGTATGAAAACGGTGGCCACCTCTATGTTTTGGATTTGAACTCCGGGGATTCTGAAAAAATCACTGTTTCAATGAATTTCGACAACCCAGACCTGGCATCTTACTTCAAAAATGTGAAAGACGATATTCATAGTTTCTCGGTTTCGCCAACCGGTAAACGCGCCCTCTTTGATGCACGCGGCGATATTTTCTCGGTTCCCGCCGAACATGGGGTCGTACAAAACCTGACAGAAACACAGGGCGTTCGAGAGGTTTATCCAAAGTGGTCTCCCGATGGCAAATACATTTCTTACTATTCTGATGCTACTGGTGAATACGAAGTGTATTTGCTTGAAAACAAAAAAAGTGCGAAACCAAAGCAGCTTACCTTCAATTCCTCTGCATGGAAATACGAACCGGAATGGTCGCCCGACAGTCGTTATCTTGCATATAGCGATCGCACTCTGAAGCTGTGGCTCCTGGATGTTGAAACTGGTTCGCAAACAGAAGTTGACCATGCCACTATGAGTGAAATCCGTTCTTTTGGTTTTTCGCCTGATAGCGAATGGCTTACCTACGATAAAGAATCAGAAAACGGATTGTCTGCTGTTTGGGTTTACAATATTGCTGCAAAGAAAGCAACGCAACTTACCGATGATCAATTCAGTGACCGTCAGCCTGTTTTTGGCAATTGCGGCAAGTTCCTGTTTTTTGTTTCGAACCGTGATTTCAATCTCTCATTTTCAAGTTTTGAGTTCGATTATCTCTATACCAAGGCTTCGAAAATTTATGCTGTTGCTTTGAAGGATGATGGTTCGAGGCTTATAAAGGAAAAGAGCGATGATGAACCGGTAGCGAAGGAAGAAAAAGAAGTGGAAAAACCATCGAAAGAAAAACCAAAAGAAGAAGCACCCAAGACTGAGAAAGTTAAGGTGGGAATTGACTTTGAAGGTATCAACAACCGGATTGAAGCCCTTCCTGTTGCTGCCGGTGATTACCGTTTAATTGGCCCGGGTGATGGCGGTTTGCTTTATATCAGTGATGGCAAACTGATGCGCTACAATGGCGCGGATCAGAAAACGGAAGAGATCATGGAAAGGGTGACCTGGGCAAGGCCAACCAATGATGGTAAAATGTTTATGTATCGCTCAGGTGGTGATTACGGGATTGCGCGTGTGGCCCCGAACCAAAAGCCCGGAACAGGCAAACTAAACCTCGACAACCTTGACATGAAGATTGACCCACGTAAAGAATGGGAACAGATTTACGATGACGGCCTGCGCATTTTCCGCGATTATTTTTATGTGGACAACCTGCACGGCGTTGATTTTGAAGGCCTGAAAAAAAGTTACGGAGCCATGTTGCCCTATGTTGGCCACCGCTTCGACCTGGATTATATCCTGAATGAATTTGTTTCGGAATTCAATGCAGGCCATGCCTATGTGGATTGGGGCGATTTCCAGAATGTGAAAAGAATTGATGGCGGATTACTTGGCGCTGACCTTGAAGCCGATAAAAATACCGGTCGTTACAAAATAACAAAAATCTATGCCGGTGAAAACTGGAACAGCAGCCGTCGCTCACCCCTAACGGAAGGCGGTGTGGATGTGAATGAAGGCGATTACCTGATCAGCATCAACGGCAAGGAAATTACAATAGCCGATAATCCTTATGAATATCTTGAGAACCTTGGTGGCAAAACAATTGAAATTACTGTGAACACAAATCCAACAGCAAGCGGTGCAAGAACATCAACCATTAAAACCATCACCAGCGAATTGGAATTGTTCTATTACAACTGGGTGAATGAACGCCGTGAAATGGTTGATAAACTTTCGGGTGGCCGGATAGGATATATTCATGTTCCGAACACGGCACAGGATGGCAATCGCGAAATGTATCGCGGAATGTACACCTATCACAACAAAGAAGCGCTGATCATTGACGACCGTTACAACGGTGGTGGCTTTATTCCTGATCGTTTGATTGACCTCCTGGACCGTCGTACCATGAATTACTGGCACCGCAATGGATTGTGGCCCAGCAAATCTTCCGCAATTGCCCATGATGGGCCAAAAGCTATGCTCATAAACGGATATGCATCATCAGGCGGTGATGCCTTGCCTTATTATTTTAAGAAAACTGGTCAGGGCATCTTAATCGGAACCCGCACCTGGGGTGGCTTGATTGGTATTTCGGGAAATGCACGCATGGTTGATGGTGGGTATATTTCGGTTCCACGCTTCGGCATATTCGATGAAAACGAAGAATGGATCATTGAAGGTATCGGTGTTTATCCGGATATTGAAGTGGTTGAGCGCCCCGAGCAATTGGTCAAAGGTATTGATGCCTGCATTGAAAAGGCCGTTGAGGTGCTGTTGAAAGAACTTGAAGATAACCCAGTAAAGAAAGCTTCCCCTCCTGCTCCGCCCGATAGAAGCAAATGGATTGAAGTAGAGATTGAGTAGAGAAAGTAGCAGTTGGCAGTGGCAGTTTGTAGCTGGTATTGAAACCCAGTCAGGTTTAAAAAACCCTGACGGGTTCCGACTTCATACTTTTTACTCTGGACGTTCAACTTCCAGCCCAAAATCTCCCCGAAAATCTTTTTTGCTGCATTATCCGATTATTATCCTCACCTTTGCACTTTATTAAAGTAGCCGTTATCATTATCAGGTTCATACTTCTCCCGCCAATCGTTTCCTTGTTAATTCCCGATTATTTCAAAACTTAACCCAGGACTATCCGAAAAGCCACGGTTGTTTCCGGCTGCTTGCATTTTAACTATTAAATATGATATTCGAAAATTTGAACATTATAGCGCCTATAACCCAGGCGCTCAAACAAAAGGGTTACAATGAACCCACACCCATACAGGAAAAGGTAATACCTCATTTTCTGAATGGCTCCGACGTATTTGGTACGGCACAAACCGGCACCGGAAAAACAGCGGCTTTTGCCATTCCTATTTTACAAAACCTCTCTCTTTCAAATTCCGATAGCCGCTCAGGTGGCATCAGGGCTTTGATTCTTGCACCAACCCGTGAACTGGCCATCCAGATCAGCGATAGCTTCAGCGATTACGGCAAAGGGCTCAAACTAAGACATACAGTTATTTATGGAGGTGTTTCCCAGAACCCGCAAACAACATTGTTGCGAAAAGGTATTGACATTTTAATTGCCACGCCAGGCCGTTTGATTGACCTGATGAACCAGGGGTTCATAAAATTAGACAAGATCGAATTCTTCATCCTCGACGAAGCCGACCGCATGCTCGACATGGGGTTCGCACCTGATATCAAACGCATTATTGCCAAGCTACCTGCACGCAGGCAAACAGGCTTTTTTACAGCAACCATACCGCCGGAAATCAGGGCCCTGGCCGCTAGTCTGCTACATAAGCCAATAATGATCACAACCGTAACAGTATCAGCTCCTGCCGAAGGCATCAATCAATTGGTTTACTATGTTGAGAAAGAAGGCAAAAAAGCCCTTTTACAACAAGTATTACTCTCCGACGAAATTGAAACCGTATTGATCTTTACCCGAACCAAGCACGGTGCGAACCGCGTGGCACAGGATCTGAATAAAGTTGGCATTGTTGCCGAAGCCATTCATGGCAACAAGTCGCAGCAGGCCAGGCAAAGAGCATTGAATGGCTTTAAGAACCGCACCATCAAAGTGCTGGTTGCTACTGATATTGCTTCGCGTGGTATAGATGTTGAAAAACTCTCGCATGTAATCAACTATGAATTACCTGAAGTTCCGGAAACCTACATCCACCGCATTGGCCGTACAGCCCGTGCCGGTTTGAAAGGAACCGCCATTTCGTTCTGTTCATCCGCCGAGCGTGGCAGCCTGAAAGATATTAATAAGCTGCTGCCTGTGTCCATCGAAGTGAAACGTATGTTTGGCTATTCAACCATTGAAAGTGAACAGCCAAAAGCAGCAACCGCTGAAAGGCCCAGGCACTTCAGGGCACCCCAACATGGGAACCCTGCAGGCAAGACGAAGAGGTCGTTTTACAGGAACAGGTATTAACAAAAACATCGCGCCCCAAATGGGGCGCTTTTTTTTTCTTTATTCCACCTTCTACCTACATCCGATCCCTATGGGATCTGCTTGTGCATTACAAGCACACCTGAGACTGTTTGCGACGTTCAGGCTCCGGAGGAGCCAGATGTTGGTAGCTCCTGATATTGATTGCCGGAGTCCAGGCTCCGTAGGAGCCAAATACCGGTTGCAAAAATGAGGGATAGAAAAAACGCTCCGTTAGGAGCGTGATTATTTGTTTGATTAGTTCACAAACTGTTTGGCATAATATTTTGCCGTTAGCTTTTCACCTGTGGCCTTTTCAATCATGTCGTTCCAGTACCAGCGGCTGCCAGGAATAAACACATCTTCTTTCAGATATTCCCCTACTTCAGGATGGTTCACAAAACTTTGGTTACGAAAATCATCCGAGCCGATCACATTTTTGGTGATATAGAAAAACAACTGCGAAGCCAGCAGCTCTCCTAAATGATAATTGTGGTAATAACATGGATATGACGCAACATGGATTTTTGTAGCCCAATCGGGTTCATTCCTGCCTTCGGGTTTGCGAAGTAACTGATAAGTTTCTGCCAGGTTCCACCAAAGTGTGTTCAGATCTTGTTCAGGATCTTCGTACATTGCTTTTTCAAACCTGTACATCACCTGCGACCAACGACTAAAAACCAATTGTTCGAGCCTTAAGCTGTTGAAGCTTTCTGCTGCTATTTTCTCCATTTCTTCCTGATCAATAATTCCCATATCGCACATCCACATGGGGTTGCTGGCAAAACGGCCAAAGATCATAGCAATGGCTTCGGTGGTAAAAGTGTGAGCGGGGTCTTTAAGAACAAAAGGCAGCGTCGGGTCAAGATATTTATCATAAACGGCATGACCGAATTCATGCAGATTGGTATTCATCCAACCATTGTTGGGTCGGATATTGCAAAGTACGCGCACATCGCCCTCACGGTCAATATGAATGCAGTAGGCATGCTGGTTTTTGCCGGGTTTTTCATACATATCGCTGTTGGCATGCATATCGTCTATTTCGAGGCCTATGCCATGATAAAAATCGCGGGTGAGCTTTACGATATCCTGGTCTTCATAATATTTGTCGAGGTCAACCTCATAAATGGCTGGCGCTTCCTGGAAAAAGCGGTTCTGATAATGCCAGGGCATCAGCTCTTCCTTTTTGATGTTATAACGCTTTGCAAGGTGCACATCAATGTCATCTTTGAGCTTCGCAAAAGCATCGCGTGTAAGCACATCCAGTTCATCAAAAAGCTTGTTCACGTCTTCTGGTTCCTGATCGCCAAGCTTGAGGCTCATTTCATGATAATTGCCGAATCCAAGTTCGTGGGCGATCTCATTACGGAGCCGGGCCAGATTTCTCACGTCTTCACTTACCAGCGGACCAATATTCTTGTGCGCGAGCCAAGCTTCTTCCAGCAAAGCATTGTCGGTAGATGTTTTCAGGATTTGTTCCACTTCATTGTCAGGGATTGACTTGCCCCCCACTTCAGCCCGAAAGTTTGAATATTTTTGTTCCACTTCGGTTTCGAGGCGAATCTTTTCTTTTAGCTTTCCTATGTCGGCCTGGTTAAACAGATAGTCATTATATAAAGCATTCAATTGGCGAACCATCATTTCATCCTGAACAGCGCCGGATTCCTTGATCTCCTTAAGGATCGCAAAATCTTCCTTGTTGGCATGAAGATCAGTAAGTTTGACTTGGGCTGCTTCAGCACGTGCCCAATCTTCAGGTTTGCCTGAGATTGATGCATCCCAATAAGCAAGGTTAGCTTCTGTATAAAGCGGTTTTACTCGTTCTTCATATTTGACAATAAAGTCTTTAAGTTTGTTTTCCATTTTCATAGTTTCTGATTGACAAGAAGTTAACAGTAACATTCCGATCACAAAAGTGACCGCTAAAGATTTACTTTTTGTTTTCATAACGACTGGGTTTTAATGATGCTGCAAAGTAACGGAAAGATTGTGGTGCAAGGAGTAGAAACGTCTTCAAACTTTTACGTCACAGTAAAACTGTCAACGTAATGACCGGATTTAGCTAAAAACAGTCAATTCGGAATTATTGTTTGAACCAAAATCAAGAATGGGCTCATCATGGAAGCATCATAAACGCTCCCAGTTTGTTCCATCTTTGCTGTCTTTCAACGCAATTCCGGCGCTTTTCAGTTCATCGCGGATCAGATCGGAAGTCTTGAAATCTTTGGCTTCGCGGGCTTGTTTGCGAATGCTGATAATGGTCTGCATCAGGTTCTCAACCAAATCGCTCTGACCGGCTTCTTCGGGTAAAAGTCCTAAAATTTCGGTCATAAAAACGCTGAAGGTAGTTTTCAGCAACTCAAGGTCTTCGCTTGTAATGCTTTCATTACCATCATTTATAGAGTTGATGATCCGAACCCCTTCAAAGAGTTGAGCAATCACAACAGGGCTGTTGAAGTCGTCGTTCATGGCATCATAGCATGCCTGGTTCAGGACTTTAATATTTGAATCAGATTTTTCGCCCGGCTTAAGTTTTTCAAGCGTAGATTTGGCAGTCATCAGACGTTTGAAACCTTTCTCAGCAGCCTGCAATGCCTCATTTGAGAAATCCAATGTGCTGCGGTAATGCGCCTGAAGTATGAAAAATCGGATTGCCATTGGGCTGTAGGCCTTTTCAAGCAAAGGATGCGAACCGCTAAAAAACTCACTCATTATGATGAAGTTGTTTAGCGATTTGCCCATCTTCTGCCCACTAATGGTGATCATGTTATTATGAAGCCAATAGCGTACACTTTCATGGCCGAGTGCGGCTGTTGACTGGGCAATTTCTGCTTCATGATGCGGGAAAAGCAAATCCATTCCACCCCCATGAATATCGAAAGTGTCACCAAGGTATTTGGTTCCCATAGCCGAGCATTCCATGTGCCAGCCAGGAAATCCATAGCCCCAGGGCGATGGCCAGCGCATGATATGTTCAGCATCCGCTTTTTTCCAGAGTGCAAAATCATACGGTTTTTGCTTTTCTTCCTGCCCATCGAGTTCGCGGGTACTGGCCAGAAGATCATCCAGCACGCGCCCTGAAAGCTTTCCGTATTGATGCGCTTTGCTATACTTTTCAACATCAAAATAAACGGAACCATTTACCTCATAACCAAAGCCAGACGCCAGGATCTTTTTAACCATTTCAATCTGCTCAATAATATGACCTGATGCCCTGGGTTCAATGGAGGGTCTCAGCACATTAAGCTGGTCCATATCGCGGTGATAGCTCTCAGTATATGCCTGAACCACTTCCATAGGTTCAAGCTTATCAAGCCTGGCTTTTTTTGCAATTTTATCTTCCCCTTCGTCGGCATCATTTTCGAGGTGCCCAACATCGGTGATGTTTCTTACATAGCGTACTTTGAATCCGATATTTTTCAGGTAACGAAAAATCAGATCAAACGTAATGGCCGACCGGGCGTGTCCGAGATGGGCATGGCCATACACTGTTGGCCCGCAAACATACATACCTACAAATGGCGGGTGAAGAGGTTGAAACGGTTCCTTGCTACGGGTCAAAGTATTATAAACGGAGAGCCTTTGTTGCATGCTTTAGTTTTGAGTTTATCGGTTTATGAATCGTCTTCTTGTGTTCATGCCAGAAAATCTCAGTATACCGACAGCTAACAACCGGATAAATTAAACCTTGGGAAAGCTATCAGAAAATATCCTGACACAAAAACAATTAATTCAGGTTAAGCAACTTCATTATTTCGTCCAGGCGTGGAGAAAGGATAATTTCGGTACGGCGGTTTAAGGCTCTTCCTTCAGCGGTTTCATTTGTTGCCCTGGGCAGAAACTCTCCTTTGCCGGAAGCCGTAATGCGTGTTGGTGTAATCTTATGGTCATCGGTTAAGATCCTTACAATGGATGTAGCCCTTGCAACACTCAAATCCCAGTTGTCCTTGAAAACAGCAGTCTTAATAGGCACATTGTCGGTATGGCCTTCAACCAGTATCTCAATATCCGGGTTCTTATCCAACACGCCGGCAAGTAATTTTATTGCTTCTTTTCCTTTGACCTCAACGGCAGCGCTTCCTGATTTAAACAGCAATCTATCGGACATGGAAACATATACTTTGCCGTTTTTAATTTCAACTGACAACTCATCGGCGTTGAATCCCAGCATCGCATTCCTCAGCACATCATTGAGCTGCCGGGTAATGGAATCCTGCCGGTTCAACATTTGTTTCATTTCGTTCAGTGAGCGTTCACGTTCAACCAGCAATTGCTCTTTATTCCTTAAATCCTCCGATTTGCTGTCAAGTTCCTCTGATTTCATCTGAATCGCCCTGCTGAACTGATCGGCCTGGGAAAGATTTTCGTTGATCAGGTTTTTATACTTCGTATCTAACTCATCATGAGTCTTGATCAATGCCGCATAATTCCTGTCAAGCTCATTCTTTTCCTTTGTAAGGAGATTGATCTCTTTGCTCATGGCAGCATTTTCTTTTTCCCTGTTTGCGAGGGTTATGCAAAGTTCATCACGCTCAGTTATTACGGCTTTGAGCCTCTTATTTCCGGGTTTTTTATCTGGTATAGGGTCACCACATTTGTAAACGGGTGCGCAGGAATTCATCATGCCAACCAAGGCAAGGGCCATTAGTAAAATGTAAACGTTTTTCATTTTTCTCAGGTATTGGTTAATTCGAAATTCCAAACATTATGTCTGTTGTTTATGAGTGTAAAATTAAGCCTTTCATCTCATTCTTAAACAACAAGGTGCATTTTATTGACAAATACTGTTTATCAAATGCTTTCAGGGTTTGCTGATCCTTTTGCAAATCATGGCTAAATTCCTAATTTTGCGGCCACAAAAATCTTTAAAACACATACAAATGGATATTTTTGAAAGGCGCTTGCAAAACTATGGCCCGATTGGCAAATGGGCTGAAAAAGCTCATGGTTACTTTATGTTCCCAAAACTGGAAGGTGAGATTTCAAACAGGATGATTTTCCAGGGAAAAGAAAGGTTGGTGTGGAGCCTGAATAATTACCTCGGGCTTGCAAATCATCCGGAAGTAAGAAAAGCTGATGCAGATGCAACAGCCAGGTACGGGCTGGCCTATCCAATGGGAGCGCGCATGATGTCGGGTCAAACAGAATATCATGAACAACTTGAAAGAGAGCTGTCTGATTTTGTGGGCAAGGAAAGCACTTACCTCTTAAACTATGGCTATCAGGGCATGGTTTCAATTATTGACTCGCTTATTGACCGCAAAGACGTAGTGGTATATGACTCCGAATCGCACGCTTGTATTATTGACGGTTTGAGGATGCACATGGGAAAGCGATTTGTTTTCCAGCACAACGATATGGAAAATTTCGAGAAACAACTTGAACATGCAAAAAGAGTAGCCGATCAAACAGGTGGCGGTATTCTTGTAATCACCGAGGGTGTTTTTGGTATGGCTGGCGATCTTGGCAAGATTGATAAAATTGCAGCACTCAAGAAGCAATATAATTTCAGGTTATTGGTGGACGATGCGCATGGGTTCGGAACCATGGGCGCAAATGGAATAGGAACCGGTGAAGCGCAAGGCGTACAGGATCAGATTGATGTCTATTTCTCAACCTTTGCAAAATCTATGGCCGGAATCGGAGCATTTGTGAGTAGCCATAAAGACATTATAAGTTATCTGCAATACAATATGCGTTCGCAGGTTTATGCAAAGTCTTTGCCAATGCCATTGGTGATTGGTTCGTTGAAAAGACTGGAACTATTGAAATCACAACCTCAGCTCAGGGAAAAACTCTGGACGGTTGTGCGGGCGCTTCAAAGCGGCTTAAAGGAAAATGGGTTTAATCTTGGTCGCACTGAGTCTCCGGTAACACCGGTGTTTCTCCAGGGCGGGGTTCCTGAAGCAACCCAGTTAACTTACGAATTGCGCGAATTGCACAATGTCTTCTGCTCAATCGTTGCATATCCGGTTGTACCCAGGGATGTGATCATGCTCCGTTTGATCCCAACTGCTGTGCATACGCTTGAAGATGTGTATCAAACCATTAAAGCCTTTATTGAAGTTCGGAACAACCTTCAATCGGGTAAGTATGATAAAAACTTCGTTCCCGACTTGTCAACTCAACACTAACTATCATAAGTACATGGAAAGAATTTTAATGATCGGCTGCTCGGGTCAGATTGGCTCGGAACTCACTCTTGAATTAAGAAAAATTTACGGCGATGGCAATGTTTTTGCCACCGATATCAAAGAAGCCCCTGCCGAAATCAGGGAAACCGGCCCGTTTGAAATCCTTGATGTATTGGATGAAGGGCGGCTGAACCATTTTGTGATCCGCAATAAAATCACGCAGGTTTATAATCTTGCAGCTGTACTTTCGGGCAACGCCGAGAAAATCCCTATGCAGGCCTGGGATATCAACATGAGAGCCTTGATGAATACGCTCGAGTTGGCTCGCTCAGTCAGGTTGAAGAAGATATTCTGGCCCAGCTCAATTGCTGTGTTCGGACCTACAACACCTAAAACAAACACCCCTCAGCTTACCGTAATGGAACCCAATACCGTTTATGGAATAAGCAAACTGGCCGGCGAGCGTTGGGGCGAATATTACCATAAACGCTATTGCGTTGATTTTCGCAGTGTGCGCTACCCGGGCCTGATTTCTTATAAAACTGAAGCTGGCGGTGGCACTACCGATTACGCCGTTGAAATTTACTATAAGGCCATTGAAGAAGGCAAATACGAATGTTTCCTGAAAGAAGATACAGGTTTGCCAATGATGTTTATGCCCGATGCTATAAAAGCTACCATTGATTATATGGAAGCCGATGCATCAAAATTATCATTGCGATCAAGCTATAACATTGGTGGAATGAGTTTTACTCCAAAAGATGTGGCTGCAGCCATTCGCAAGCACATTCCTGATTTCGTGATTTCTTACAAACCCGATTTCCGCCAGGCGATTGCTGATTCCTGGCCTGCCAGCATCAACGATGATGTTGCTCGTAAAGACTGGAATTTAAGCTACGAGTACAACCTGGATTCAATGACGGAGGTGATGCTGAGGGAGATACGGGCCAAATTGGAAGCTTAATCTTTGTGAGACGCTGACAGGCTTAAAAACGTCGTCAGGTCTTTTAAATCCACCCCCTTACCCAGTAATACGCCAGTGCCACATACTCACGCGCACAGATGAGCTGATAGTTCAGTTGTGTCCAGATTTCATAGCGTAATGTCAGTGTTTGACCGGCAGATGGCGCAATAAACCGGCGCTCACCGCCCAGTTTCTGATCGTCGAAACGCAGTTCGCCTTCGAGGGGAATTTCAAAAGCTGGAAAAGGGATAAGCGAATTGAAATATTCTTTTTGAAGCGACAACATACAACGCCTCATGTGGCCGGGGGAAGTTACAACCAACAGGCAACTTGATTTGATTTTCCCGTTTCTTAAGCCAGCCAATTCAAGTACTTGAGCACGGGTATTTTTGCCATCCGCGATAAACTGTAACATTTCCTGGTTAACGCCGCGGATCATCAGTTCTTGCATCATCATCCGTAAGCTTCCTTTTTCTTCGGCGGTATCTCCTGGCAGGCAGATATAAACCGGGCAATGCGGGAATTGCTTCCATGCTTCGGCAGCATAATAAATCCTTACCATATTCTCACCGCTGGGTATTCCTCCGGCACCAAACAAAACAATGGCTTCGGGTTCGGAACAAGTGTTTTCAATTCCGGTTCCAAGCCTGTGATGCGCGTAATACGGGCGGGTAGTGAATGCCATTGCAAGCAAAAAAAGAAAGGCTGATCCGGGAATGGCCAGGATAATGATAAGTACACGAACAATTTTTTTTAGTAATTTACTGCGCTTCATTCTTCAAGATTGAATGTGTAAAGATAAAAAATGAATTGATGTCTTGAGCCACGGTATTGACAGGCTCAAACCATCTGTGCTTTCATGCGTTTAATTGCAAACAACCAAATCCACCACGATGGAAACAATTCAGGTTAACCACGCCTATGTTGAGGAGGTGATGGGCAAGGCAAAACAGGCTGCCGAAATATTTTCCTTATATGATCGCGATAAAACAGATCGCATTCTGCGGGCAGTGTATGAAGCGGCTTTTAATAAGCGTTTCAGCCTTGCAAAAATGGCGCACGAGGAAACCGGTATTGGCAAAGTTGAGGACAAGGTGATCAAAAATATTATTGCTACGCGGTTCGTGTATGAAGACATTAAAGATTTCCCGGCAGCGGGTATCGTTTTTGAAGATGAAGTGAGTGGCATTACTGAAATTGCACGCCCGCTGGGCCCTGTGTTTGCCATTACGCCTGTAACCAATCCCACGAGCACGGTGTTGTTTAAAATCCTGATAAGTCTGAAGACAAGAAATCCGTTGGTGATAAGTCCGCACGGAGCAGCCCGGAAATGCAGCATTGAGGCAGCCCGCATTTGTTATGAGGCTGCCATTGAAGCCGGAGCGCCTGAACATTGCATACAATGGTTAAAAAGGGTGAGCAAAGAAGATGTGCTTGCTTTTATGAGCCACAAGAAAACCGCGTTGATCCTGGCCACCGGCTCTGTCGGACTGGTTCGGGCGGCTAACAGCTCGGGAAATCCGACAATTGGGATCGGACCGGGAAATGTACCGGTTTACGTTGGAAAAACCACGGATGTGGCATTCGCCGTGGATCAGATCCTGGTTTCGAAAACCTTTGATTATGGCACTATCTGCGCCAGCGAACAGGCTGTTGTGGTTTCAAAATATAATGCTGAAGCGCTCAAATCGGAATTCAAGAGGCGTAAAGCATATTTTATGAACCCTGATGAAATGGCTTTGCTTGAACCTGTTGCGTTTAACACGGCTCAGAAAGTAATGAACGCCTCGGTGATCGGACAATCGGCTTTTAAGATTGCAGCAATGGCAGGTTTTGATGTGCCGGAAGACACATCAGTATTGATTGCACCACTGGATCGCGTTGGGCTGGAAGCACCACTATCGCTCGAAATCCTCGCGCCTATCCTTGCGTTTTACAAAGTTGAAAATTTTGAGCAGGGTATTGAGCGTTGCCGCGAAATCAATAGATATGGCGGCCTGGGTCACACTGCAAGCATCTTTTCAAACGATGAATCAAAGATCCGTCATTTTGCTGAAACCATGAATGCTGGTCGCATTGTTGTGAACCAACCTTCATCGCAAGGAGCTCTTGGAGGAACCTATAATTCGCTGCAACCTTCCATGACCCTGGCATGTGGAACTGGCGGCAAGAACATTACTACTGACAACATCTCCGCTCGTCACCTGATCAATATTCAGCGCATTGCACAGCGAAAAGTAACAATCTGCCGCGAGCACCTGGCAGAAGGGGCTTATTGCTGCAATGCCCACATGAGCGTAGATGAAATTGAGAAAGTTTGCAGCAGGAATATTTCAACAAGCTATTAATCGGGATTCGTTATTATTCCCTTTATTTTTTCGTTTCGGGGACAACCACTTCAGTGAAAAGTTAGCAATTGGCAAAAATCGGAAATCCGAAATATTAACCGGTTGGCAAGAAGGCTTATTCAGGCAGCAAATAAAAAAATATAGCAAAGAAATGACAAATGCTTCCTCCCAAAACAAACAGGTGCCAGATTACATGATTGAACCGGTGTTTTCGCCAAAGATAAAAAATCACACCGGTACAATAGGATAATGCACCTGCAAGCATCCAGTAGAGCGATCCTGCGGGCACATTTTCAATAAGCGGTTTCAGCGCTATGAGGATGATCCATCCCATAGCAACATAAAGTATGGTTCCGATAACCCTGAGTTTATCAGTATAAAAAAATATCTTGAAAAGTACCCCGGCAATTGCCACACCCCATATAATTCCAAAGAGCGTCCATCCCCAGGGGCCTCGCAATGATATCAGGCAAAATGGGGTGTATGTTCCGGCAATCAGGATGAAAATGGAGCAATGATCAAAGAGGTTAAAAAATCTCTTGGTCCGTTTCTTTCGGATCGCATGATAAAGCGTGCTGGACATGTACAGAAGGATCAGGCTTGCCCCATAAATTGAGAAACTTACAATCTGCCACGCATCTCCATCGCGCATTGCCGCGAAAACAATCAGCAAAACGAGCGCTGCAATGCTGAGCAATACACCAATTCCATGAGTGATGCTGTTAAATATTTCATCAAGGTATAGAACCCAGCGGCGACGTTCCATAGAATGCTGTATTATCAGGCGTGAAATTGCCTTGGATTTAAAACTTATTTCATGGTTTTGTATTGCGAAACGGATGAAATATTTGTAAAACAATCAACCCCATTTATTTGTGAAACCTCTACGAGGTATTTGTAGAAATTGGGTTACTTTTCACTACAATACTTTATCGCCTACAGCGAATAAGCTTAGAAGTGAGACGAGTTCCGCGTAGCGTATAAAGTGTTGTAGAGTAACGGTTTAATAGTTCTGTTTTTTTCTACGTAGTGGATAACCAAGTTTTAGCCGGACAATAGTGTTTTTAGATCTTTAGCACTCAGCTAATTCCTCCGATCCCGCTGCCTCCGCCCGGAACTGCTGCGATCAGGCTTTTCGTATAATCGCTCGCTGGGTTGGAAACAAGGGCATCTGCTTCACCACTTTCAACAATTTTGCCTTCCTTCATCACTATCATCCGGTCCGACATGTACCTGACTACAGCAAGGTCGTGGGAAATGAAAATATAGGTAAACCCAAAATCGGATTTCAGACTGTTAAGCAGATTAAGTACCTGCGCCTGAATGCTTACATCGAGCGCAGAAACAGATTCATCGCAGATGATGAAGCGCGGATCCAAAGCCAGTGCACGTGCAATGCAGAGGCGTTGACGCTGTCCGCCAGAAAACTCGTGCGGATAGCGGTAGTATTGCTCCTGCTTTATGCCGACCCGTTCAAGCAATTCCTTGACTTTTTGCTTTCTTTGTCCGGCAGTTGCATGCAAACCATGAACTTTCATTGGTTCGGAAATAGCTTCACCTATTGTGATCCGGGGATTTAAAGAAGAATACGGATCCTGGAAAATAATCTGCATATGGCGGCGAAGCAAACGAAGTTTACCTGAAGTTAGCTTCCGTAAATCATTTCCCATAAAATGTATTTGACCTTCACGGGCTTTTATGAGCGAGAGCAATGCCCTGCCCAGCGTTGTCTTCCCCGACCCTGATTCGCCTACCAGCCCGAGGGTTTCACCCGGATAAACATCAAAACTCACTCCGTCAACTGCTTTTACATACTTTTTTTCTGTGCTGAACCAGGAAGTATTTTCCTGGAAATAGACCTTCAGGTTTTCGACACTGATAATTGGTTCGGAGCTATACAAACGTTTATGTTGCCCGGCACGTTTTTCAGCCGACACTTCTGTAATGTTAAAAATTGGATTTTTGCCTGGTTCATTCAGGAAATCAGCTATCACTGGTAATTTTTCTGGCCTTCTGCCAATTTCCGGCCGGCAGGCTATCAATCCCTGGGTATAGGCATGCGATGGCTGACTGAAAATTTTCCGGACATTTCCCTGTTCCACAACTTTACCCTGGTACATCACGGCTACCTCATCAGCTATTTCAGCAACCACGGCCAGATCGTGGCTGATGTAAAGCAATCCCATGTGGTATTTCTGCTGCAGCGATTTCATCAATGCAAGTATGCTTTTCTGAACCGTCACATCCAGCGCGGTAGTGGGTTCGTCGGCAATGAGCAAAACCGGGTCACAGGCCACCGCCATGGCGATCATCACACGCTGTTTCTGCCCTCCTGACAACTGGTGCGGATAACTTTTAAAAATTGATTCGGGGCGCGGAAGCAATACCTCTCTGAATAGCTCAAGGGTTCGTGCCCTGGCTTTTTTAAATGAATATCCCAGGTGCACCATCATGCTTTCGGTCACCTGGCTGCCGCAATTCTTTACCGGGTTAAGCGAGGTCATGGGTTCCTGGAAAATCATGCCGATTTTATGGCCGCGCAATTGCCGGATTTCTTCTTGCGTGGATTTCAGCAGATCAACGACCTGGCCATTACTTTTTGTGAACAATATCTCACCCCCGCCAATAATTGCGGCTTCCGGAAGCAATTGTAAAACTGATAATGCCGTTACGGTTTTCCCGGAACCAGATTCACCTACAATGCCAAGCGTTTTTCCGGGTTGCAGGCTAAGGTTTACATAGTCAACCGCACGATGCAATTTGCCATCAGAATGGAAATCAATGCAAAGGTTATTGATTTGAAGCAGCGGGGCAAAAGACATGTACAGCTATTTTTATGAAGCTCAAAGGTAAAGATTAACGAAGAATTCATGTTGGGGAATATTTCTTTCCTTGTATCTTTAATCCCTAATAATAAGCCAACTCAGAAAAGGATGTTTAGCCACGAATGCACGAATGAATAAAATACAAAATACAGATAATCAATATTATTAAATGATCTCTTTAAGATAATCTCACAAACAATGCCTTTTCGGAGGGCTCAATAAAAGATTTTCAAGATGCTTGCAACACTTAATGATTTCGTTTCCCTGTTTTACCCGCAGGTTTGCTGTGCCTGCGGAAACAGTCTGTATCGCAACGAAGAAATTATCTGTAGCTTTTGTCGCTTTCATCTGCCCAAAACGAATTTTCATAAGAACGTTGAAAACCCACTTTCAAAAACATTCTGGGGAAGGGTGAAACTGGAAAATGTGGGCGCATATTTTTACTTCAGCAAAGGCGGCAAAGTGCAACATTTGATGCACCAATTCAAATACCGCGGGCAATATGAAATTGGTGTTTACCTGGGCCGCTTATACGGCTCCGAACTCAAGCAAGAGGATGCTTTCCGGGATATTGAAATGGTAATCCCTGTTCCACTTCATCCTGATAAGCTCAGAAAAAGAGGCTATAACCAAAGCGAAAAAATTGCAGAAGGGCTTGCAAAATCAATGGAAATAGCAATGGAGTCCGGTATTTTGATCAGAACATATGCTTCGGCAACCCAAACCCGGAAATCGCGATTCAGCCGCTGGGAAAATGTGAAAGAGATTTTTGAAATTACCCATCCGGAAAAAATAGCCGGCAAACATCTATTGCTGGTTGACGATGTGATCACCACCGGCGCAACCATTGAGGCTTGTGCAACCCATTTGCTGGGTGTGGAAGGAACCAGGGTAAGCGTAGTTTCGCTTGCATGTGCGATGCATTAGAATACAATTCCAGATTCAAGATTCTATATTTCTCGTCGTAAGGAAATAGGTGATTGAGGATGAGTTGGCAGTTTGCAATTGGCAGTTTGCAATCGGCAGGCATGTGGCAATCGAATACATTACTCCATCACTCCAACACTCCAAACTGCATTACAGCATCACTGTATCACAAAAAAAGCCAACCCATGTAGGTTAACTTCGACCCCTATGCGCCTATAGTGCTTATAATCGTCCGCCGAGAACAGCGGTTTTTTTGTACTGTTTGATGTTGTCGTTCAAATCAAAAACTTCAATAAGAATAAGATAGTAACCGATGGAAGCTTTTTCATTATCGTCAGTGATTCCATTCCAGGAAAAGGAACCTGTGTTTCCGAGCAATTGGTTCTGAACCAGGCGGCGCACCAGCCTTCCACCCGCATCATAAACCATGATGGTTGCCACATGACCTGGTTCGGAAAAATTGTAAGAAATTTCAAGCACATCATTATTGCCATCATTATCGGGCGAGAAAATCTCCGGATTTAAACTGAATGGCTCCTCCCCTGCCGTAATTGCCATATATTGAGAATTCCTGTAAGCTGGTGTTCCATAACCCGCCGACGATGATGCAGAATGCCAATTGGTGGGATCATCAGCCGGACGATTAAAATCTATCCGCTCAAGCGACACGCCTTTAAGATTGGTGAGCAAAGGAAAATGCATTTCTTCCCGATATACAAGCCGGTCGAGAATTGTTTCGTTAGGATCGCACAAAACAGCAATACCACTTGCGTTTGAAAACTGCGGAACTGATACCATTTTAATAAAACCCCTTGGGTTGGTGGTCATAAAAAACTTTTTAACGAGATCCGGGCTGGTGGTCAGAACCAGGTAATCTTCAGGGAAAATAAGATAGCCTGCAGGTGCAATCTCTCTTACAGATGTCAATTGGTTCAGGATTGTATCCTGTGAAGCCAAACTCACATTTTTGAGATCAATTACCTTTTGTGATCGGTTATAAATTTCCACGTATTCAATGCCACCTGTTGGCGGGTTGAATAGAATTTCATTGATCACAAGATCATTTGGTTCGGCAAACACCGGATCAGCAAAACGTGTAGTTGTGCCTGATTCAATTGGGTTTCCGGCACAATCGGAAAGTGTGCCGGTAATGCTCACCTCATAAACAGTTTGCTCAGCAAAAGCCTCTGAGAACAGAAGGCTAACCGCGTCAAAGCGTGGTTCGAAGGGTATCGCAAACTCTGGAATTCCCATCTCCTGGTCAACAGCAAAATTAGATGGGTTCGCAATTCCGGTTTGATCCATTTTCTCGGAAAAATATAATGTTAGTGTATTGGCATCGCTGATTACCGCCCTGTCGAGCCAAGGAGCTTCCAGGTCCGGATTCGTGGCTTTCACTGAATTTGAAATACCCGGAGTGCCACCACGGAGGTCGGTGGAAACAATCCAGTTATTTGATTCGTTGCATGGGTTGCCGGGATCAATCATTTCAAGCGACCAGCCGCCCTCTGCTTTTGCACTGTTCTGATACCATTCGTCGGAATAGCTGACAGAATGAATGATGTTATTTTGAGCGTCATAGAGTGTAAGCGTGGTTCCTGAGTTGGTAAGGGCTGTTGACGAAAGCCCGTCAATAACGGCAACGGATCCGTATTGAGCCAAAGCAGCAATGGCTTCTTCGGTTCCAAGTATCAGGTAAGCATTTCCCTCAATTGAAACCGCAGGCAAATCGCGATTGGTAGTGCCGTGCCTGAATGTCCAGCCGGCCAGGTTGATTGAGTAAGGCGTTGCGTTAAACAGTTCAATGTATTCATGCGGTGGCAAGCCTACTTCCGGCGTTGGATCGGCCATGATTTCGTTGATGACTATATCGTATGGGCGGACTGTATAATAAGAAAAGTCAATGCTGGCCGGTTCCATAGTATTTGAGGCCAGGTCTTTCACACCCTGAACCGTAAGGGTATAAACCTGCCCGTCAATAAAAGCAGTGTTAAAATCCAAAATAAGCCTGGCCGGATTTGAAATATCCTGAATTATTGACGTCGGGCTTCCGATGCCCTGGTTTACCGAATAATTAGAAATATTGCTTGCTGAAACAGGGTTAACCGCTTCACTGAAAAGCAATGCCAGATTATATTGGCTTATGGCCTCTGCACTTGTAATCCCTGGAGGAATTGTATCAACAAGAATGTCTCCAACATAAAAATCATCAAAATAGAAACGGTTGATATTGCTGCTGGTATATTTACAAAACACGCCGAAGTATGAGGTATTCGTATGGGTGGCATCATTCGCGCTTCCTTCCGGGGCAAATAGATTGCCTCCCTGCGGATCGGCAAAAACTTCCCAATGGCCTGAGTTGTTTCGGAGTACTTTGATCCGAAGAATATTATTGGTGGCAGTGGCGAGGTTGCTGGAGCCAACCATAATTTCTGTTCGTTGTAAACCATCCTGGCGAAAAATATAAATGCGTTTATTGTCTGTTCCGGTTTTACCAATCTGTATGTAATAGCCATTCAACGAGCCTTTAAGATTTGATGAATTTGAAACCAGGTAAATCCTTGGATGGTTATTGTCAGACGGTGTAAAAGCCAATCTTACCCAGAAGTTCCATTCAGTATCATGTAGAACAGTACTTGGTGTTACGAGGTATGTAGAATCATTTCCTGCGGCTGAATTGATCCTGAGCTGGAGGTTTTCAATGATGAAAAGGTCTGTGTCACCCGTCCAGGTAGGATTTTGGGTGAAATCGCCATCTGAGAAATTATCAGTGAACTGCGCGAAAAGGAAAAAAGGTGTCATCAGCACAATAGATATGCAGATTGTTCTAAGCCGGTATGTCAGCATGGTTCTGAATTTTGTTTTCAGCGTAAATTTAGAGTTTTTTTCATTTGAAATTATTCAGGATCAATAACTGGTAGTGATTTTTTCCCATGCCCCTGAAAAGTGCTATTTTTGCCCTCCTGAATAATTTTGCGAACCATGAAGATAGCCGTAGTTGGTGCCACCGGTGTGGTGGGCAGTGTAATCATTAAAGTGCTTGAAGAAGGCCGTTATCTTCCGCTTTCAGCCATTAGCGGGTTTATTCCGGTGGCCTCAGTGGCTTCGGCGGGGAAAAAACTAAGGTTTAACGGCGCTGAATATGAAGTGCTGGGCATGGAACAAGCCATTAGCCTCAGGCCGGATATTGCCATTTTTTCGGCGGGAGCTAAAACTTCAGAAACCTGGGCGCCACTTTTTGTTGAGGCAGGCATCACAGTCATTGACAATTCCTCGGCCTGGCGAATGTTTGAGAACATTCCACTCGTGGTTCCTGAAATCAATGCGCATACTATTGGCTCAATGCCTGGAATTATTGCAAACCCAAATTGCTCCACCATTCAATTGGCCCTGGTTTTAGCGCCTTTGCACAAAACAATAGGCATCAAAAGACTTGTGATTTCCACTTATCAGTCAGTAACCGGTTCGGGAATAAAAGGCGTGCGGCAACTTGAAAACGAACGTCGGGGCGTTGAAACAGAAATGGCTTATCCTCACCAAATTGATCTGAACCTGATCCCACAGGGAGGCGCTTTTCTAGCGAATGGCTATACGACAGAGGAAATAAAGCTTGTAAACGAAACACGCAAAATTCTTAATGATCAGAACATTAACATCACCGCGACGGTGGTTCGCGTACCTGTTTTTGGCGGGCATTCAATGGCAGTAAATATTGAGTTCGCAAAAGATTATGCCCTGGAAGAAGCAATTGAAATCATTCGAAAAACAAGCGGGGTTGTTATTTTGGATCGCCCTGAACAATCGGTTTATCCAATGCCCATTGACGCTGAAGGAAAAGATGAAGTTTTTGTGGGTCGAATCCGTCGTGATATTTCGAACCAGCGGGGACTGGATCTTTGGATCGTAGCCGATAACCTCCGCAAAGGTGCAGCCACCAATGCAGTTCATATTGCAGCCTACCTTCACACGCTTAACCCTTAAAATACAGCCAGGTGAACGTTTTCCAGGGATCAAATCTACCCCATAAACTAAAAAACCCGGTTGTAACTGTCGGAACTTTTGATGGTGTTCACAGAGGACACCAGGCTTTGTTTGACAAGATGAAAGAAATGGCGGTCAGGCGAGGTGGCGAAACGCTGGTTATCACCTTTAACACGCATCCCCGGATTGTGCTTAATCATAGGAACGATATACGCCTACTGAATACTTTTGAAGAAAAGATCAGCCTGATTGAAAAATCCGGAATTGAAAATGTGTGGGTGTTACCATTTACGCGAAGCTTCGCCGAACTATCGGCTGCCCGGTTCGTGGAGGATTATCTTGCGCAAAAAGCCGGTGTGAACCACTTCATTGTTGGATACGATCACACCTTTGGCAAAGGAGGCAAGGCTCATTATTCTGAACTAGAGGCGCTGGCGGACAATCTTGGTTTTTCAATTGAAAAAATTGAGGCTATAATTATTGATGAAAAAATAGTGGGATCAACAACTATCCGTGAAGCGCTGATAGCAGGCGATATCCCCGAAGCCAACAAATTACTTGGCTATCATTACCCACTCACCGGTCGCATAGTCAGGGGAAACCAGATTGGGAAACTTATTGGCTATCCAACCGCAAACCTTTCGCTTACCGATTCCCGCAAGCTGATACCAGCAACCGGCGTGTACGCCTGTATCGTTGATTGGAAGGGCAATCATTACAAGGGAATGGGTAATATTGGTTACCGCCCTACCATTGATGCCAACCAGCTCACTATTGAAGCCAATATTTTTGATTTCGACCGCGAAATTTATAACGATCACATCACCATCCGGTTTATAGAACGTATCAGGGATGAACGCAAATTTGGTGGCCTCCAGCAACTGAAAGGTCAACTTGGTTACGACAAAGAAATGGTGCTGAAGCTATTCGGTGAAAACTCAGTTTCTGACGAATTTTAAGCCGAACGATACGATACCCCCGGTATTGTACTTGGGAATTATTTGTTCCACTGTGATGTTGCAAGTGCCAGCTTCATTGAAACGCAATCGTGTTCGTATAGGAATAACTACTTCATAAATGCCATCTTTTAGCTCTCCCCTGGATTGTCCATCGCGGTCGCGGATGGTCAGCGGCTGTTCCCAGATTCGCACTTCACCTGATGGCATTGTCATGATAAAATGCATCGGAATGCGCTCCAGAGAGAAATCATTGGTATGCCTTAAAACCGCCACTACAGCGTATTCGTCGGTGGTGCTCTTAACCGGAAGATCAAATGACAAGATATCGAAGCGGTGCCAGGTTGCTTCGCTGAAGGAATGAATATCTTCATGTTGCCTGCTATCCTTACACGATACCATCAATAAAAACAGAAGACTAAATATTATTATCGGCCTTGTCATAATACTTTCCGGGTTAACTGTCATTTGCCTGCAAAAATACGAAACCTTGCCTGATCCCTGGTTTCGCATTTTGGCCTTTTAAAAAATCAGTCAATTGAATACTTTTGTCCCTGGAATGCAAGTATGAAAAAGAAGAAATTTTATGTGGTCTGGCATGGCCTGAAGCCAGGCATTTATGAAACCTGGAAAGAGTGTGAAACACAGGTGAAGGGCTTCGCTGGTGCAAAATATGCTGGGTTTGAAAACAAAACTCAGGCTCAACATGCTTTTAACTCCGATCCATCATTGATTCTAAATTACAAGACCAAACCCGCGCCAGACAAGGTGCCGCAAGGATCCAAAGGAAGCCCCTTGAGCCATAGTATCGCTGTTGACGCTGCCTGTAGTGGAAATCCAGGGGTAATGGAATATCAGGGTGTTTTTACCGATACCGGAACGCGGATTTTCAAACAGGGCCCTTTTCCTGAAGCGACAAACAATATCGGCGAGTTCCTGGCCATCGTGCACGCGCTTGCCTGGTTGAAAAAACAAAAGCTTGAGCTTCCGGTATATTCCGACTCCAGGAATGCGATTCTTTGGGTTCGGAATAAGAAAGTGAATACTAAACTTGTTCGCAGAAAGAAAAACGAACAGGTTTTTGAATTGATCGAAAGGGCATTATTCTGGCTGAATAACAATCAATATTCCAATCCTATCCTGAAATGGGAAACTGATGAATGGGGAGAGATTCCGGCAGATTTTGGAAGGAAATGATTGTGAGGCTGTGATACAGTGGTGCTGTGATACAGTATTGAGTTTGTAGTAAAGCAGTAAGCTTTATAGCTGGCAAAAAAAAGCAGCCATCCGTTACGGTTTGAACCGAAGCGAATGGCCGCTGAGTTTTTAAATTTCAATGATTCTATTATTCGCCTTTTGAAGGAATCCTCACTGCAACTCCAAGGTTCAGATAAGCAATGCCATAGCCCAATTCTACCATACCGGCAATGTTATCTGTAAAATAATAGCGACCGCCTACAAACCATGAATAGGCAATACCGCTACCTGAGGCTGATCCGGTAACACCAGTTCCAAAACTCTTGGAGGTAACAATATTATATCCAAGCAACAACCCTGAATAAGTGTCAAGTTTTTCAACAAGTGGATAATGCAATACGCCTCTTGCTCCAACAATTAATGACGAATATTCCCAACCCCAGGTACTGCCAAATAATGAGTATTCATATTTTGAAGACGTAAATCCAAGGTATCCACCTAAGCCAAGGTTCAGGTTTTCAACATCAAACAGGTTGTCCATAAAACCAAATTCCAACGAAGCAGAAAGAGGTGGCACCTTGGTTTTGTAATATGAGCCTGAGTAAAGTGTTGAGCCAAGTCCGATCCCAAGGTTTAAGACTTTGTCGCCTTCCTTAAACCGTATATCCTGAGCGGTCATAACAGTAACTGTGAGTAATGCTAAAATGGTCATAAATGTTTTTTTCATAATTGGTAAGTTTTTTTGGTTAAACAAAAATGTTTGTTAATGAAGGCAAATGTATACAGGTTTTTATTATCAATGCAATTTTTTGTGCAAAAATTGAGCAAACAACATCTAAAATAAATGGTTTTAAAGATATTTGAGATAGCTTATTTCGCTTGCTTATAGCCTCTTTAAGTGTCCAAGTCATTTGAAAACCATTTGTTAGAAAAAAAATAAACGGCTTGAGGGCCGTTAATTTTTGTTGTCCGACTAGTACTATACCCCCTTCACTCCATTACCTCACATTATCATTATATATCTGATATACAGTTTTTTATAAAATCAACCATCGCAGCCAAAAGCATTAAAAAGCAGTGAAAAGTAACATTTGTTGTACCTATTGTTATACCTATTCATTATTGTTGTACCTTTACAAAAACCTTACAGCCATGGCAACTACAAAGATAATCCTAAAAACCGAAAAAGCAAAAACAAACGGAGAAATTCCCATTTATCTCCGCATTATCAAAGACCGCAAAGCCAAATTCATCTCCCTGGGAATCTCTATAGATCCCAAATACTGGAATGATAAGGATAAAGTTGTGCGCAAATCTCATTCAAATTCAGTCTATCTGAATAATTACCTGGCGAAGAAAATTTCTGATGCACAGTCCGTCTCCCTGGAAATGGAAACCAATTCAAAATATGTAACGCCTAAGAAGATCAAACAGGCCATTACAGGCAAAACAACTGAACAATTCATCCCTTATGCTGAACGCTATTACGAAAATATCGAGAAAAAAGGTCGTATAGGTTCACATCACAGAGCCAAAGCCGTAGTCTCAAAATTAAAGGAGTTCGTTGGTAAAAGCGATTTCACATTTGATGACCTCAACGTCTACTTCCTCAAAAAGTACGAAGATTACCTCCGCGATGAACTCAAGAACGCCACAAACACAATTCACACCGACATGAAGGTCATCCGCCGCATCATCAACGAAGCCATCAACGACGATATCTTCCCTATCGAAAAAAACCCCTTTCTCAAATACAAACTTAAGTGGACCAACACCGAAAAAGCCTTCCTGACCGAAAACGAACTCAAAGCCCTGGCAGATTTACCTCTGAATCCCGGCTCCATGAAATACCATCACCGCAACATTTATGTTTTTGCCGCCTATTCTGGAGGCATGCGCATTTCCGATATCTGCAAACTCCGTTGGGAAAACTTCGATGGCGAGCGCATACTCCTAAGCACCACAAAAACCGGCTCCGTTGTATCCATCAAACTGCCAAACAAAGCCCTCGAGATCATTGAACTTTACCGTCAGCCCGATCAGCAGACCTCACACTTTATTTTCCCTTTTCTCGATAACGAAGTAGATTACTCTGAACCCAAAGTTCTCTACCGTGCCATAAGCGGCATCACCGCCTACACCAACAAGGACCTCAAAGCCCTGGCCACAGATGCCGGCATAAGCAAAAACCTCCACTTCCACACCTCCCGCCATACCTGGGCAACCCGTGCCCTCCGCAAAGGAATGCGTATTGAATATGTTTCAAAACTCATGGGCCATGCCTCCATCAAAACCACCCAGGTCTACGCAAAAATCGTAAACGAAGAACTCGATAAAGCCATGGACGTTTTTAATTGATAAAACCATCCTAACCCCTCATTAATCCACAATCTTCCCGTCTCCCGACTTCTGACTTCCGACTTCCGACTCTCCACGTTCCCTATATCAAGATTTTATCAATCTCGAAATGTTGATAAATAATTCTCCCGTTTTCCTCGTTTTGATCCCAATGTGATTTTTGTATTCAGTATTTTTATGCCACCAATTTTCATCCTAAGAAACCAAAACTTTACAACATGTCTATACTTCCAAACCCGCAAACAACGGGGTTAACACTCCTACGCTTCAAGCTTTATCACTATTGTGTTTTTCTCATGTCTCTAAATGTTACCCGTTATGGCTGACCACTTCCCCAATCTCCACCACGTTCAGTTCTTTGAACACCCTTTTTCCGAACCCACTCAAACCACTCCTGATGATTTCGCCATCATCATCAGCGGCCCTTTTTCTACCCACCAATTTTGTCAGAACCTATTCCAGAAGATCTTCACAATAGGACTCTCCGAAATCGCAGCTTTTCTCGATTATCATTGCAACCAGGTAGAAAACCCAAACCGCTGGCTCAACTCACTTGAAAAATTAATCAAGCTCAACGTTGATCTGTTCGAAACCCGCCCACTACAACACCGTCACACCAAACTTATATCACAGATTGACATAAAGCGCCTTTCCCTGCAGCTACCAACAACCCTACTCCGGAAACACAGCAAAAAACTCAACGGCTACTCCGACGAAAAAGAATACTCCTTCGCCGACGTCCGCGAACATCTCAAAACTTACGAAACCCTCGAAGAAAAAATCGCCCTTCTCCAGGATCAGATCATTGATTATCGTCAGAACCCACCCGACTTCATTTGTACCAAAGAGCAGCCCTTCGATCACCAATGCAACCTCGAAATCGAACGCCTCGAAAAACAGGAATTACTTTACGAAAAAATCAACCGGAAAAAAAACAATGACAAGCAGGGCCACAAAATGCCCTTCAACGGAAATCTGAATTTCCTATGCGATGTATATTATAAGCTGATGATGAAAAGGGCCCCTAATGGTAAGCTCATCCTTCCATGGTCAATAACCCAGGCCACTGAGCATATCTGCAACTCCTTCTGCGAAGCCGACGGTTCATCCCTCAGCCCCACCACCGTCCGAACCTACCTCAGCCCCTCAAAACCAGAAAGCCGCCCCAATTCAGAAAATGAAATGGATATATAAAAAACTATTATTTGCTCCATAAACAAATTGTAGTTATGCAGTTTCCTCATTTCTCCCCAAAAGTCACATAAAAGTCACATTCCCGGTTAAACTCGTTTTGTAAATATTTCTATTTGAATCTATTACAAGCCTCAAAAATCACATTAAAAAATGTGATTGATGTGGCTTTCCAATTTTTGCTCCCTTTTGCACTTTCAATCCAAATTTTTATAATCATGTTTATCAGCAAATTAAGACATGAATCCATGTAACATGTGTGTATATTTAACCCGTTTTTTCAAAAGTCACACAAGCCCCCAAAACGCCCACAGGGCATATTGCTGTATATCTGTTTGTTACAAAAAATCGAGCCACATGTGGCTGCTTTGTGATAGTGTGACTTTAATTTCCTACCTTACTTTGCCGCCATACACTTAAAACCAAAAAGTATATGGAAGCAATCATTATTCCTAAAGATCAGTTCAACGAGCTCCTTGCAAAAGTCGAGCACATCATCAAAACCATTGACGGCATCACTGCCAGCCCCAAAGAATCCTTTGTGGACAATGCCGAGTTCATCCGCCTAATGGGCATTTCAAAACGCACCGCCCAAAACTGGCGCGACGAGCAACGCATCACCTTCTCCCAGATCGGCTCCAAGATCTACTACAAACTCTCCGACGTCGAGCAGCTCCTCGCCGCCAACAACCGTCCGGCCTATCAGCCCCGTAACCGCCGCCGCCTCTGATCCTACAGTTCAACATTCAAATGTTCAACCATCCCAAATAAAATGAACATCAATCTCAAATACCACGATCCCCTCCGGCCTTATGGAAAATGCGTAGTTTTTCGAGGGAAGGGTCTTAAGCGATGGCCTGAGGAGCAATCCGCAGAGTCCGGAGCTACAAAAGCCAACTATGCAATCAACCGTTGCCTCCGGACGGTTCGGATTGCACGGCAGACCCGATCCGTAGAAAACAAGCATTTTCCATACAGCCTTGATCTTTTTGTAAACTTTTTGGATCAAGCCAAAAAGTTTGAAACAATAAAAATCAGACCTGATTTCCGTCCCATCACTCCATTACTCCAACACTCCATTACTGCAACACACAAAAATCGCATCACAACTAAACCCTAAACCCCTATGACCGCAAACCCTGGCTGGATCTCCCTCCACCGCAAAATAACCGACCACCGCCTCTGGCGCAAAAAACCATTCTCCTGGGCTCAGGCCTGGATCGATCTTTTGCTTCTGGCTAGCTACCAGGACCATAAAATCGTTTTCGACTCCGGTATCATCGAAGTCAGGCGTGGTGAAATTCTAACCTCAATTCGCAAACTTTCATTGCGTTGGGGCTGGAGTAGGATGAAAGCAAACCGATTCATTGATGTACTAGAAAGTGATCAAATGGTGATCAAAAAGTGTGACACCAAAAAAACCATCATAACCATCTGTAATTATGACATTTACCAATCTGATCAAAACCCTGTTTGGGACACAGAAAAGCCACAGAAAGGCCACAGACGAGCCACAGAAAAGCCACAGACGAGCACAATCAATAATATTAATAAGGGAAATAAGGGAAATAATGTAAATAATAATATCTCTATCGTTCAATTAAAAGATTCAATAAACATCCCGTTCGATGATTTCTGGAACGCCTACGACAAAAAAGTAGGCAACAAAGAAAAATTGCGCCACCGCTGGTTGTCACTATCGGATTCCGACCGCCAGGCCGCCATGGATTACATCCCGCTCTACCTCCACACCCAGCCAGATAAAAAATTCCGCAAAAACCCCGAAACTTTTCTCAACAACAAATCCTGGACCGACGAACTAATCTTTCCATCCCATGAACCAAAACAAAAATCCGGAACCTCCCGCATTAGCCGAAGCTTTGTCGAAGAAGTCTATTCAGGCCTTCCTCCCGAGCTCCGCCCTGGCTAAAACCGTAACCACTTTTCCGGCAATCTGGGACGCAAAAACACCGACGCTGGGAGGTTTGTCAGTAAAGCTCGGCGAAGACACGGCCAAAAACCTCATCATGGCCTGGATCATCCACCTCAGCGCCTCGCTCAACGTAGGCCGAGGCATGTCCGACTTCCAGATCCGCGACGCCGCCGAGGTCATCCTCATCGAATTCCCCTACCTTACTGTTGCCGACATCGCCTTCGTATTTCGCAAAGCCAAAACCGGCTATTACGGCGAGCTTTACGACCGCCTCGACATCACCGTCATTTCACGCTGGTTCCACCGCCACTGGTCCGAACGCCTCCAGGCTGCCGAAACCCAAAGCTACACCGCCCACCTCCACTCCAAATCCGATCCTTTCCCCCGTTCCTCCTCCGACGATCAGGATCGCACCGCCCACCAGCTTGCCCACTCCCGTTATCTCCTCGATAAATCCAAACCTCCACCCAAAACCCCCACTACCTAAACTCAAAATTCAATTGTTCAATTATTCAAATGTTCTACTGTTCAAATCTCATCGTTAAGGGATGCAATCCCACCTTAGCGGATGGATTCCCTGGATTACGATTCAAAAATCCCCTCCTATCCAATAAAGCTCCTTCAACAATTTCTTGCAGGCAACCATCCCCCTTTGGAAAAGGGGGCAAGGGGGATTTTCTTACTCCTCCATTTCAGAAAAAAGGGATCCATGGCCCACAGGGGATTGAAGCCCTTCTGCCTCCTCGATAAATCCAATCCCTCTTAAATCGGCCCCTGAACTTGTCGAACTGCGATTCTTCATTCAATTGTTCAATTATTCAAATGTTCTATTGTTAAAATCTCACTATTCCATCTCTCCATCTTGAGAGCATCGAAATCCCGAGAGCATTGTGATTCGGGAACTCCACCAATTATCTAATTAACCAATCAACCATTCCACCACGCTACTGCACCACCTCCCAAAACTCCTTACACTCCTTAAACTCCTTAACGTCCTTACCCCTCATTAAAAAACCCCAAAAATAATCATCAAAATGTAACCAAATTCAAACATTGTTCACTATATTTGCCCGTTCATTATTATTGAACCCTAATTCTAAATGAACGTGTAACCATGAAAAACGAGAAAGACATACTTGCCGAAGCCATCAACAGCTTACACAAGTACACCAACATGGAAGCCACCATTGAAGATGGCAGACTGCGCTACGATGCATTTTTGAATATAGCCGGAGAGCGGTTTGTAGTGGAGATTAAATCTGAAATCACCAAAGGCAACAAAGGCATCGTCCTCATGGACCTGAAAAATATCTCCCGCGAAAACAACCTCCCTGTTCTCCTGGTAGCAAAGTATATCCCCATTGAGATCACAAAAGAATACGTAGCAGAAGGAATCAACTGTCTCGATATAGCAGGCAACTGCAACCTACGTAATAACAAGCTTTTCCTGATGATCGAAGGAAAAAAAATGGAGCGCATGGCCAAAGTGAACCAACCCCGTGCTTTCCAGGAAGCCGGCATAAAGCTGATTTTCCAGTTTCTTATTGATCCCCAAAAAACCCAATTAACTTATCGGGACCTGGCCCAACTCGCCAACATCTCCCTGGGTTCTGTCGGCACGATCATGCAGGAACTCACAGAACTGAACTTCATCCTCAGGACAAAACAAACAAAGAAACTGAAGAACGCCAAAGTGCTGCTTGATAGATGGATTACCGCTTACCACGACATCTTAAGGCCAAGGCTGCTGAAGAAGAAAATGCGTTTTATCAACCAGGAGAGCTATAATCGCTGGAAAGATATAAAGCTCGATAAAATTGATGGCCTTGCTTTATGGGGTGGCGAACCTGCTGCCAACCTCCTCACCGGATACCTGCACCCAGGTACTTTCACCATCTATACCGACCAGAACTGGCACGCCTTCAGGGAACTTGAACTTGTGCCTGACGAGGCAGGCAAGGTAGAGGTGCTGGAAATGTTCTGGAAAAAAGAAACAAACCCCGGGGTACCTCCCGTCCTGGTATATGCCGATCTCATGAGCAGCGGCAGCGATCGGAATATCGAAACAGCAAACCTAATCTTCAACAATGAGCTACAATATATCAAGTGATCAGTTCAGCAACCCGGTGCTGAAGGAATTGCTTCACAAGCTAACGGATTTCTTTAAGTCGGCAGGTACTGAATTCTATGTCATTGGTGCAGCCGCACGCGACATCATCATGTCAGGCATACACGCCCAGCAAGCAGGAAGAGGAACACTCGACCTCGACTTAGCCATTGCCATCCCCAACTGGGATAAATATGACGAAATATCTGAAAAACTTTGCAATGAACCTGCATTTTCCAAAGTCAGGAACCAACAGCAACGCTTCCTTTACAAAGAAGTATACATGCTTGATATTGTTCCCTTCGGCGAAATTGCCAAAGCCGACAAATACATATACTGGCCTCCTGATGAATCCATCGCCATGCCTGTCCTGGGCTTCATCGAAGCAGCAAAAGATGCCCTCGAAGTCACCATAGACAACGAGTTACAAATCCGTGTCCTTTCCCTGCCCGGAATCATCATCCTCAAACTCATCGCCTGGTCCGATAGGCACCTCACACACCACCGCGACGCAGAGGACATCGCGTACATCATTGACAATTACCTCTCTATCAACGACGAACGTGCTGCCCGCCATCATTATGATATTTACGAACCCACACCCTTCTCCAAATTCATTGCCGGCGCAACCCTCATGGCCAGGGACATCAAGACTGTTATCGGCGACGAACAATCAGTGCGTGAAAGGTTACTGCTTATCCTCCAAAATGAAGTTGACAAAACCCTGGAGAGCAAATTAATAAACCAAATACTTGAAACCCATCCTTCCCTAAAATACGAGGAGGTCTATGATGCCTTGCTTGCTATGATCAAGGAACTAATCCAGTAAATTTCTTTCCCATTCCCCCTTAGAAAAAGGGGGTCAGGGGGATTTCTTTCCCATTCCCCCTTAGTAAAAGGTGCCCAGGGGGATTTTCTTCAATTCCCCCTTAGTAAAAGGGGGCCAGGGGGATTTCCTCACTCAAACCAACCCCTATTCCAATAAACACATCAAGGTTCCATCACTCCACCACTCCACCACTCCAATACTCCATCCTTATAACAACCGGACTCCCTTACAGCAACACTGTATCACTGCAACACTATTCTTGTCTCTTCCTATGGAAAAACGGATATTATTAGCGCAATAAACCCAAAAATAAACAGGTAAAGCAATTTATCACGCCGCTTTGCTTTATTTCATTCAATTCATTTTCATTTATTGTTTTTGCTTAAGTTTGCTCGTCCGAGTTAACAACGAGAAAAGACTTACTGATGACTACCAACTTCTTCACCAACGAAAACGACAATTCCCTTTTCCGAAAATTTACAGGCGCTTTTGAGAACATTGCCAATCTCTATGCATTTCATGCTGTAGTTGGTTATTTCAGGTCTTCAGGGTATTTTGCAATCCGGGATCATTTGCTCAAACTGCAGGACGTGAAGATCCTGGTCGGTATAAACGTTGACTTGATCAGTGCTGAAGCCAAACGAAGAGGTATGATGTTTTTTGGCGACCCGGAAAGAAGCCGTGACGAATTTGTACGGTGGATGAGGGCTGATATCAAAGAAGCATCCTACAGGCATGAGGTTGAAGAAGGCATCATCAATTTCTTTGAGGATATTGTTGCCAGGAAAATCCAGATTCGGATTCACCGGACAAAGAAGCTGCACGCCAAGATTTATATTTTTCTTCCTGAGCGATTCAATGAGTATTCCGGCGGGGAAGTTATTACAGGCTCGTCTAATCTCACTGATGCAGGCCTGGGAATCCGGGATGAATCAAACTATGAATTCAATGTTTCATTACGTCGCTACGATGATATTAAATTTGCTGAAAGTGAATTTCAGAAATTATGGGATCAGGGCGAAGAACTCCTACCTATTGACATTGAAAGAGTAAAGAAAGGCTCACACATAGGCCAGCTTTTCACACCATTTGAGCTTTACGTTAAACTGCTCATTGAATACTTTGGCAAGCACATTGACTATGATCCTGATTCTGTTGGCGATTTACCGCAAAACTTTAAAAAACTTAGCTACCAGGTTGATGCAGTAAACCAGGGATTTCAGATGCTGCACAACCACAATGGATTTATGCTGGCTGATGTGGTGGGGCTTGGTAAAACTGTTGTTGCAACCATGATCGCCAAGCGCTTTCTGATCGCCAATGGCACTTTGAACACCAAAATTCTCGTGGTATATCCGCCGGCTGTTGAGAAAAACTGGAAGATGACCTTCCGTCAATTCGGCATCGACAAACATGCACGGTTCATAAGCAATGGAAGTTTACATAAGATTCTGAATGACAATCAGGATTACTGGCCCAAGGAAGACTATGATCTGGTTCTGGTTGATGAATCACATAAATTCCGCAACCATACTTCACAAATGTTTCAGAACCTGCAGCTAATTTGCAAAACAAATCGCGCAGTTGAAGGTGATGTTCCTGGGAACAGAAAAAAGGTTATCCTTATATCAGCTACGCCATTGAATAATCGCCCACAGGACATTTATCACCAGCTTTTACTTTTTCAGGATGCACGAAAGTCCAACCTGCCGGTAACCAACCTTCAGGCTTTTTTCGGGCCGCTGATTCAGAAGTATAAAGAAGTCCTTATGGAATCGAAAATCACCGGCAAGCCCGATATAAGAAAACTTCGTAAAATCTATTCCCTTATCCGTGAAAAAGTGTTGGAACCCATCACCGTAAGGCGCACACGCACGGACATTAAGAATTATCCGGCGTACAAAAAAGACATTGAGGAGCAGGGCATACATTTCCCTGATATTGCCGACCCCAGAGCTTTAGAGTATGTGATGGATAAGAAACTTGATGCACTGTTCTTTAAAACTATAAATTATCTGGTTAATGATGAAAAGATTTGCTATGCCCGTTACCAGGCGATAAATGCTCTACTTCCGGAGGTGCAGGACAGATGCGGTTACTGCAATGCTGAAAGGGCTTCAAAGTCCTTGGCTCAAATTATGATGACCCAACTCGTTAAGCGGCTTGAAAGCTCTTTTTACGCTTTCACGAAATCCCTCAACAGGCAGGTGGTTTCTTACCAGCGCATGATTCAGATGTTTGAAAAAGGGAAGATCTACATTGCTCCTGACATCAAAATCAACGAATTAATGGATAAGGAATGGACAGATGAGGATATTGAGGAACTCATTTTGGAATTGTCCGCTGAAAATCCAAAGAACAACATTTTCACGCCAGAAGATTTTCAGGAAGGTTATCTTGAAACCTTGAAAAATGACCTCGCTTCTTTCATCGAACTAGCGGAAGAATGGAAAAAAATTGACCGGGAACGAGATCCCAAATTTGACACCTTTGCCCGATTGCTGCAAAATGAATTGCTTCGTAAAGACCTGAACCCATCCGGAAAACTAGTCATTTTTTCAGAATCAAAGGAAACTACCGATTATCTGAATGCCCGTATGCAGGAACTTGGTTATAAAAAGATCCTGCTGGTGTCATCCGAAAACCGCTCCCGGGTCTTTGAAGATATTATCGTGAATTTTGATGCCAACGAATTTTTAAAGAAATCAGAGGATTATGATTTTCTGATTACAACAGAAGTGCTGGCCGAAGGTGTAAACCTCCATAAAGCCAATATCGTTGTGAACTATGATACGCCCTGGAATGCAACCCGCCTGATGCAACGCCTTGGCCGTGTTAACAGGATTGGCAGCACATCAGATACGATTTACAGCTATTCGTTTTACCCCTCAAAACAAAGCGACGACCTGATCAATCTTTATAACAATGCCTATGTAAAATTGCAGGGATTTCATACCGCTTACGGCGAAGATGCGCGTATTTACACCATAGAAGAAGTGCTTGAAAAAGTAAAGCTTCATGTTGCTGGCACTACTGTAGAGGAGGACAAACGACTGATCTATCTCAGGTTTATCAGGGATTTCAAGGAGAAAAACGAGAAAGAATTTAAGCGCATTGCAAAGCTGCCTGTTAAAGCACGAACTGGCAGATCGGTGAACGCTTCAAAAAAGAATAGCATGAGAGGCGGCAGCCTGGTATTCATGAAATCGCCTTACAAACTTGAGTTCTACAAGGTGCAACATGACAAAAAGCTGGAACCTCTCACTTTTATTGAGGCAGCAGAATTATTTGAGGCCCGCTACAACGAACCATTGAATGAACTCCCGGAATACCATCACCTTCATGTACAATTGGCTGAGCAACGCTTTGAACAGGAATTGCTTGCAACCTGGTCTGATTCCAAAACCGGAGTATCCACTGATGCCACAGCTAACCTTGCAAAGAAATTTCTGCGAGAAAGAAGAGCAGAAAGCAACGATGAAAAGTTCCGGGAATCTGCCACTGCACTCATTGAACTGTTGGAATTGGGAACCATCTCGATGTTGCCCATGGAAATCAAAAAACTCAAAGCCAGGTTCGATAAGAACCAAATCAATAAGCATCAGGCAGAAAATCTGATCATGACGCTGGCAGTTAAATATACCAGTCCGTCAAAGTCCGACGATGAAACCGGCGAAGGCCTGATGGCTGAATTACCCATTGAAGTGACCCAGAAACCTGAAATCATCATCACCGAAACCTTTACACTCGATTAAAGTATTTTCTAAATACGCTTGTAACATGATCCATGCTGCCGAACTAAAAACAATCTTTGAAAAAAATTACCACCGCGCCGAATGGCTCCATGCGTTACGCGAAATATTCCACATCCAGAATCTGCATGCCTCACCACAGCCTGTTGATCTGCCAGCCAACGATTTTGATGCTGTTGCCCATGAACTGGGTTTTTTTGAAACATCCGAAGGACTATTGATTGGCCTATTTGAAGTTTCCATCTCACCAGCCAAACGCCTTGAAAGGATAAAATCTGGCCTGCGCAATTTGCTCCGAAACGTCTATAAACGTGACATGGATGCCGCCCTTATCGTCTTTACCCAGGGAAGCACCTGGCGCTTCAGTTATGCCAGCGAACTTACAGTGGTGAACAAGGAAACCGGAAAGCGGGAAAAGCGTCAGACTGATCCCAAACGCTACACCTACCTCCTTGGTCTCGGCCAGCATTGCCGCACAGCTGCCGAACGCTTCGCCAGCCTGAAAACCAGTTCCGATCTTTTTGATACAAAAATTTCCATCAGTGAAATTGAAAAAGCCTTCTCAGTTGATATTCTCACCAAGGATTTCTACCGCGAACTCAGCAGTTGGTATTTCTGGGCCATCAACCAGGTTACTTTTCCCGATGATGACGAACCCAATGCCGAAGCGCGAAACCCCATTAACCTGATCAGGCTTATCACAAGGCTTATTTTTGTCTGGTTTCTGAAACAAAAAGGCCTGGTTCCTGAAGAGCTCTTCGAGAGAGAAAAAATATGGCCTCACCTGAACAAAGGTTACGAACCCGCAAGCACCTATTACAAAGCCATACTGCAAAACCTGTTTTTTGCCACCCTGAACCAGGAAATGAACAAGCGTGCTTTCCGCAAAGAAGGGCAGAACTACAACGTTACCAACCTGTTCCGTTACAAAAAGTTGTTCAGAAATCCGGACGAAACCATTGAGCTGTTCAAAAACATCCCGTTTTTAAATGGTGGGCTTTTTGAATGCCTCGACAAACCTCATCCTACCGAAAAAACCCCGCAGGGCAATGAGAAGATCGTTCGCATTGATGGTTTTTCTGACCGTGATGATAATCCGCTCTGGGTTCCTGATTACCTTTTCTTTGGAGGCGCTGAAGCTGTTGACCTGAGCCAGGTTTACGACGACAACCGCCAAAAGAACGTGAAGGTGAGGGGCATTATTGAAATTCTGAACAGCTACAATTTTACGGTGGAAGAAAACACTCCGCTTGAAATCCAGGTAGCACTTGACCCTGAATTGCTTGGCAAGGTGTTTGAAAACCTGCTGGCCAGCTATAATCCCGAAACCAAAACAACAGCCCGCAAGCAAACCGGTTCTTTTTACACTCCGCGCGAGATTGTGAACTACATGGTTGACGAATCGCTGATTGCCTACCTGAAGCAAAAACTAAGCGCTGAATCTAGCCCTAGTGAAGAAGAAGCCGAAACCATGCTGCGCAACCTGGTTTCTTATTCCGGCAATGGCAATCCCTTTGGCCAAACGGAAACCCAATGCATAGTAAAAGCCATTGACAGCATTAAGGTGCTTGACCCGGCCTGCGGCTCCGGCGCTTTTCCGATGGGCGTGTTGCAGCAACTGGTACATGTGCTTCAAAAGCTTGACCCCGATAACCGCCTCTGGAAACAATTGCAGATGCAACGCGCACAAGCCGAACTAAAGGAAACCATTGACAGCAGCGATACCGAAACCTTTGCTCAACACCTTAATGAAATTGCCGATGCCTTTACAAATAATGCCGAGGACTACGGCCGCAAACTCTACCTGATTGAAAACTGCATTTATGGTGTGGATATCCAGCCCATAGCCGTACAGATTGCCAAATTGCGTTTCTTTATTTCCCTGTTGGTTGACCAAACCATCAATCCCGAAACGGACAACCTGGGCATAAGGGCCCTGCCCAACTTGGAAACCAAGTTTGTGGCGGCAAATTCCTTGATACCCATTTACCGATATGGTGTGATACTGAGGAGCAACGAAATCATGGCAAAGGAAAAGGAACTTGAAAAAATCAGGCACAAGTACTTTACAGCCAAAACGCCTGATCAAAAGCGCAAGATGCGCACTGCTGATGAAAAGCTGAGAGAAGAGATAGCCTCAATTATTGTTACAGAAGCAATGAGCCTGATAGAAGGTAATAAACTGTTGCTTGAACGCAAAGAGTTAGAATACCAGCAAGCTAACAAAGAAATCAGGAAGTTAAAACACCCAACTGAAATTGAAAAATTTACAAAGCGGCTGAAAAAACTGGCCACTGAGATTGACAAACTTAAAGCGTCCATTATTAATCCTGGCGCGATTGATAAGACCGCCAAACTGCTGGCAAACTGGAATCCTTATGAACAAAACAGAAGCGCAGATTTCTTTGACCAGGAATGGATGTTTGGAGTGAATGCAGGATTTGACGTTGTTATTGGTAATCCACCTTATATTCAAATGCAAAAGGAACAAGGTAAGCTTGCGAAGCAATTTGAGAATGAAGGTTTCGAGACTTTTGAGCGTACCGGCGATATATACACCATATTCTATGAAAGAGGCTTCAGTCTGCTTAAAAACAATGGAGTAATCGTTTACATAACATCAAATAAATGGATGCGGGCAGCCTATGGAAAAAGTCTCCGTAAGTTTTTCGTAAAAGCCAATCCTTTATTGCTTGTTGATTTTGGACAGGCAATGATCTTCGACAGTGCAATTGTTCATTCGAACATTCTATTACTGCAAAAAGCTGATAATAAGCACACTCCTGTCATGTTTCAATTTGAGGATGATAGTTATAACCCAAATATAACCATCCAAGAACATGTTAAACAGCATGGAATTATTAATGCTGACTTATCGGATGAAATATGGACAGTTTCTAGTTCTAATGAAACTTTGATTAAGAATAAGTTTGAAAGTATTGGAGTTACATTGTCTAAATGGAATATTACATTCAATTATGGTATAAAAACTGGTTTGAATGAGGCTTTTATCGTAAATGGTACTATTAAAAAGGATCTTATAGATAAAGATTCAAGAAATGCAGAAATTTTAAAACCAATCTTAAGAGGAAGAGATACTAGAAGATACTATTGCAATTTTGCTGATTTATGGCTGATTTACCTACCTTGGCATTTCCCATTGCATAATGAAAATCATACTGGTTCGTCTGAAATAGCTGAAACCGAATTTAAAAATAGATATAGCACTCTTTATAATTTCATGGATCAATATAGATTCAAATTACAAAGTAGAAATCAGGCTGAAGTAGGTATTAGGTATGAATGGTATGCACTACAAAGATATGGCGCAGACTATTGGAATGAATTTGTAAAACCCAAGATTATTTTCTCAGAAATAGTCAGTGAACCTCAATTCTACTACGACACAAAAGGATATTATCCTGAGGCAACTGTTTTTTTCATTACAGGTGAAAAAATCAAGTACCTGACTGCCATATTAAATTCAAGGGCAGTCACATATGTTTTTAAGAAGTTTTACGCTGGTGGTGAACTTGTAGGAAAGTATCGTTACAAAAAGGCTTTTCTAGAAAAACTGCCAATCCCAGAACCAATTCCATCAATTGAATTGAAAATAGAATCTTTGGTTGATAAGATAACCGCGCTAAAGGCTCAGAACTCTATGAACGTTACCCTTTCGTATGAAATGGAAATCGACGAACTGGTTTACAAGCTTTACGATCTCACTTATGCTGAGGTAAAAATCATTGACCCGGAGTTTTGGTTGAGCGAGGAGGAGTATAAACGTTTAAAGGTTGAATAGCCGGGCAGATTAATATGAATTTAAAATCAAACATTAAAACACTAATATAATGGACTTTTTAGAGCAAGTTCGTAAAGAATTAGAAGGCCTTACTGAAAAACAGCAGAGAGAATTTGTCTGGCGCTGTGCTGTGCGCGCCTTACCTTTTCTCGGAAGTAACGGTCATTTTGATTATTGGACAAAAGAATATAGACAAAAACATCTTTTCTCTGTATTTAACGCACTGGACATTTCCAATAGCGCCGCCGCCTGCTCCATCGCTGCAGTCAGCGCCCCCGACGAATACCACGCCGTCAACACTGTCGTCGACGCCAACGTCGTATTCACCAACGCTGCCAACGCCGCTGCCGCCGCCGCCGTCGGCGCCGCCGCCGTATTCGCCACCGCCGCCGCCAACGCCGCCACCTACTCCATCAAAGTCGCTGCCTCCTACGCCCTCTTACCCGCCTACCACGCCTCCAAAGATGCCGCCTACGATGCCGCCTACACCGCTGCCTGCACCGCCGAAATAAAAAACATGGGCTTTGAATCTAAAATACTGGATGATCTTAAAAAGATAAAAACTAACAAAAAGCCCTTATTATCCACCAGTACTTATGGCATTGTATGGGATAACTTCCAACAAGCGCTCAAAAATGAAGGATGTGAATACTGGGCTAAATTATACAAAGGGATATTTGAGAACAATTTTGAGATGGACAGGGAGGAACTTGAGAGGAGGATCAATGTGCCTGAATCCATTAAAGTACAAGGAGCGGCTGCTGTTAGTAAATACATGGAGGAATTGGCCAAAGGAGCGAAGCGGCTAAATGAGGCCCGCATCATTATTCTTGGCGAAAAAGGTTCGGGTAAAACTTGTCTGGCAAGGAAGCTCAAAGACCCCAATGCCGCCATGACCACACCTGAAGAAAGTACTCCCGGTGTAGACACTTCCTTATGGAAACTGGAAAAAGAGAACATCAATGTGCGAATCTGGGATTTTGCAGGGCACACAGTTACACATGCTGTGCATCAGTTCTTTCTGTCGGAACGTTGCCTATACATCATCGTCTACGATGGCCGTACCGAAGTGAGGAATCGACTCGAATATTGGCTAGACCACATGATGAATTTTGGCGGTGATTCCGAAGCAATCATACTTGTAAATGAGCGGGATGAGCACAAAATTGAAATACCGATCAATATTCTAAAGGAAAAATACCGGATAGCCGGGCTTCATTTTTTCGATATTGGTGCGGACACCGATAAACTGCTGGAATTCAGGGAAGAGGTCGCAATGTACATCAAAAACAATCCTTCCTGGGAAAAACAACAGATACCTGAAAGCTATTATGCGGTGAAAGAAGACCTTGAAGACCTTTTCAAAAAGAAAGAGAAGCAACAGGGAACAGAACATATCACTAAAACTGAATTCCTTGAAATTGCAAGTAAAAATCAGGCAAATGACCCGGAAGAATTATTGCGCGCTTTACATTCTTTAGGTGTCAGCTTGTGGTACAAAGACATGGAGAAATACGACACCCTGGTATTGAATCCCGAATGGATCAGCGAGGGGGTATATAAAGTAATCAACTGGGTAAACAATGAAAAAAGGCATGACATCACCCTTGAGTGTTTTGAAAAGGTTTTTCACGATGCGGACCAGCAACGCTTTCCCAAAAACAAGCATGAATTTTTGTTTGATCTGATCAAACATTATGAACTGGCTTATGAAACCGCAGAAGGCAAGGGTCTGATCATCCCCCACCTGCTCAACCAGGATCAGCCTTCCAGTTTGCCTGTATTCGAGCCGGAAACAAGCCTCAAGATGAAATATGAAGCCGACAGGCCCTTGCCGCCCAACACCATTTCAAGGTTTATAGTTAGGCACAATGAGCAGATAAAGAAAGAACAGGGAAATTACCTGATCTGGAAAACTGGGGTTATTCTTGAAGATGGAAAAGGAAGCACTGCCCTGGTGAGGGAAGTTGATCGAACGATCAGCGTTTCGGTGAAAGGAATTGAGAAAACCAATTTCATCAGCATGATCAGGGAAACGCTAAACAACATTTTTGAGAGCTACAAATCGCAACGGCCTGAACTGAGCTACAAAGTAATTGATGAAACCCAGACGCGGCGTCAGGAATTATGGCTTCCTGAACCGGAAATTGCAACTTTGAGCAAAAAAGACATTCCCTATTACGATTGGCGTACCGATGCCAGAATTCCCATGAAGCCAACAATAATCAATTATAATATTACTGAAACGCATTATCACGTTACGATGAGTGGCGGCGAAATTGGCGCAATCGGAGGCGCTGGCCAGATTGGCGATATCAACACTTTCAACTTTCAAAACTGCAACATTGAATTACAAGGCAATTTAAATGATTTAGCCCGCCGGCTTGAAAAACAGGGTAACAAAGAAGATGCTGAAGAATTAAAGGAAACAGCCGAAATACTCAAAGAGGTAAAAGATATAACGGACAAAGAAGAGATCAGAGAAAAAGGCATTGCACAACGGCTTAAGCGCATTGTTGAAGGTATGGGCGATGAAAAATCACGTTTACACAAAACCGTGAAAGGCATCGGCAAGGGGATAAGCATAGCCCAGGACATAGCCAAAGAATACAATAAGATTGCACAATGGCTGGCATTGCCCCAGGTGCCAACACCTTTTTTGAAGAAGGAGTAGAAATGTAAGCAATCACTAAATTTCTAATCTTATTAAACTGTAAACACATTCATATCGCAATAGATTCATACTAAAGTAGTTTGAAACCTAATCTTATCAATCATGGAAAAATTAATTATCCTTAATTTGGTTCTAGGACTTTCCATTTTCGAATTCTTTACACTTTTGGTGGGATTCATTACCCTGCTTATTCTAATTAGCCAGGTCTATTATTTACGAAGATCATTAAATGCTGATCATTCTCGTCGCAGAAAGCAGGCAACTTTTGACTACCTTGCTAAAGTCCGGCCTCAATGGCATGATACAAGAAATGATCTTGACATTCTAATACAGGCAGCAGGCGAAAAAGCGAATATTGTTAATGTCATTATTAAAAACCCTGAAATTCTCAAAAAAGTTAGATTATTATTAGGTTTATTGGAGCACATATCGGTAGGAATTCACACCGATGTTTTTGACAAGGAAATTCTCTACAGAATGTCAGGCAAGCAACTTAAAAAGATCTATGAAAAATTTGAGCCCTATATCAAATATGTGCAGATACATGTTAATGAAACTGCCTATACAGAATTTCAAAACCTGGTGCTTGAGTTTAATTTAATGGTCAGCAATCCACCAAAAAAGGATGAATTGCCTGTAATGGAGTAGAATTTATGAATTTCAAATCGTGATTAATAAGCACAACACATTTTCATGAATAATCTAATTATAATTGGCAATGGCTTCGATCTGGCGCACGAGCTTAAAACAAGCTATGCGGATTTCATGCTTTGGTATTTAAATAAAACCAGAAAATGGTTAATCAATAACCTTGAATATGAAGATGACATTTGTGCTGTGAAAAGCTTTCCAAGAAACTATTTTCTTACGGGCGATCAACCGTTTAATTCCATTAGTAACGCCTTTGAAAGCTTTAAGAATCGCAATATCAATATTTATCCCAAATCAGAATTCGTCGACGGCCTATTAAAAGACATGCGAAATGGTTATTGGGTTGATATTGAATACTTTTATTATAGTCACCTGGTCTCAATTTATCGTGATTATGAAAGAAACTTCTCCAAGTATGATATAGATGCTAAAGCTTCAGCAAAAAGCCTTAACAGATGCTTTAGTGCGATCATCAGTTTACTTGAACAATATCTGTCAACTCTAACAATTGATGAGAATAAAAGAAATCCTTTTATTTCCAAGACTTTAAAAGGCATTATTAAACCAGAACGCAACAAAAACAAACTTGTAAATCCGCCTTATACCCTACTTCTGAATTTCAATTACACAAATACGCTAGATTTGTACGCCCACGATCTCGACATGAGCAATTCTAGGACGAATGTAGTAAACATACACGGATTGATCAATTCTGAGATTAATCCTGTAATTTTTGGTTATGGGGATGAAATGGATCCATACTACCCGAAACTTGAAAATCTGAATATCAATAGTTTTCTAGATCACATTAAGTCGTTCCACTATTTAAAAACTACTAATTATCTGCAACTTATGCGCTTTGTTGAAGCCGATCCTTTTGTTATTTACATCATGGGTCATTCATGCGGTCTATCTGACAGGGTTCTGCTAAACAGCATATTTGAACACGATAAATGCTCAAACATTAAAATCTACTACCATGATCGTAAAGATGGCAGTAATGATTACTTTGAAAAAACTCAGGAAATATCCAGGCATTTCAAACCGGAAAATAAAGCTATGATGAGAAAAAAGATTGTGCCTTTTGAAAAGTGCAGCCCTTTGACGTAAGTAAACCATCAACTCTTTGAGCAGGAAGCCCGCGAAGGCAAACACAAAGAAGAAACCGTAAGGAAGTTTTAGGAACAGAAAGGAACAGCCATCTCCGAGGAGGTGAGCAAATGGTTTTGGAAAGGGAAAGAATACAAGAAACCCAAAACCAATGTTAATGAAGCAGATGGAGGATATGGGGATTTGTTTAAGCAGTAAATAAACTATTTTAAAGCATTATGTCTAAAATCAGCCAAATACTTCAGCAGCCTGAAGGCCGCAAACTTGAGTTTAAAAAAGAAATAGCTTCGGGAGTAGATATTGCTAAAACGGTTATTTCATTTGCAAATGACGCCGGCGGTGCAATTTACATTGGCATTCAGGATAATCCCCGTCAGGTAATTGGCATTGAAGAGGATATGCTAATCAAAACTGAAGAAAGGATCAGCAATATTATTCATGACCTATGCGAGCCGGTTATTCTTCCTGAGATTTCATTTTTGAGACAGGATGAGAAATTCATTGTGAAGGTTGTAATTTTTAAAGGAAGCGCCCCTCCATATCACCTTAAGAATGCGAAGTTTGAAGAAGGTACATATATTCGGGTGGGTTCAAGCAACAGATTGGCTTCCAGTGAAATCATTGCAGAGCTGAAAAGGCAAAAACAAAGCATTTCATTCGACAGTGAACTGATTTTTACCAAAACCATTGATAAAGTCAATATTGAATCGTTTAAAGAGCTATTCCTTGAGAAAACGGGCGAAGAACTTACGCGTCAGGTTTTAAAGAAACTGGAACTTTTCCGCTCCGAACAAAATAAGCATCTTCCAACCATCGCCATGTTGATGTTATCGGATGATGAGCTAAGGCAACAGCTTTTCCCGTTTGCAAAAATTGAATGTGCAAGGTTTAAGGGAATTACTCCCGGGAATTTCATTGATCAGAAAACCATCAATGTGAACCTTGCTTTGCAGCCAGAGCAAGCCTATCAGTTCGTGCTGCGCCATATTTCAGAAGGCTCCACCGACTATTCGGGTGTTTACAGGAATGACCGCTGGGAATATCCGGTAATTGCAATTCGTGAAGTAATTCGTAATGCAGTGATCCACCGGGATTATTCTCTCTCCGGAAAGGATATTAAAATTGCCATTTTTAACGACAAGATTGAGATTACCAGTCCCGGAACACTGCCCCCAACAGTTGATTTCAATGAGATGTTGGCCGGGCAGTCTGATATCAGAAATAAGATACTGGCGCCGGTATTCAAACGGCTTGGTATTATAGAGCAATGGGGCAATGGGCTAAAACTGATAGCAGAAGAATTGCAGCAGTATCCTGAAATAGAGTTTCAATGGAAAGAGCCCGGATTGGCTTTCCGGGTTATATTCTTAAAGAAAAATTACCTGCAGGAGCAGGAGTTACAGCAGGAGTTACAGCAGGAGCTGCAGCACGAGTTACAGCACGAGTTACAGCACGAGTCGCTGTATGGACAGATATTAAGACTGGTAAAAGAGAAAACCTCATCAACAAAAGAACTTTCAGAAGCGCTTGGGCAAAAATCAATATCAGGGCAACTAAAGAAAATATTGTCCAGGCTACAAACCGATCAGTTAGTCGAATGGACTGAACCTGAAGCCAAAAGCTCAAAACAGAAGTACAGGATAACACAAAAGGGTTTAGTGTTTTTAAAGTTGTTGGATGAAGGCAAAACATTATAGGTTTTCTGTTCGATCGCGTTTTTTGGAAAGCCATTGGAAATGGAAGACTTTTAAAAATACGACATTGCGGCAAGTGAAACATCTAGGAGGTTGATGAATTTATTGGGATTTGATTAGTCAGTAAAATAACAGATTATGGAACTGCTCTATTTACTAATTGAAGATTGCTCCCGATTGGGTAAGCATAAAGAAGTCTCGTTTGGGGGAGAATTTCACTTCTCGATTTCTAACTTTAGCAATGACCAAAGAGAATTACAATTAAACATTACTAAACCAAACCAACACTCCTTACAACTTTTTTCACCAAGAATTTCAAATATTATTGGCATCATTGGCGAAAATGGTACAGGAAAGACCTCTTTCTTTGAATTTCTTAAGCGTTTATTAACAGGCTACACAAGCTACAGTGATAAATTTTTAGCTGTTTTTAAAAGTAAAGATGTCCTGGAAATATACCATACTTTATATGATTATGGAGATAGTGGCAACAACAACTATTTAGGCTTCACGAATGAATGGTCAGTGAAGGTAATTTGTGATTTTGCAGAAATTAGTGTTACTACTTTGAAGATTTATAATACTGATCTAATTTCTCCTCAGATCGATAGAATTGAAAATCTTACACCAACACTGGTGATTTATTATTCTGGTATCTTCGATTTAAAGGGCTATCCATATTCATATTCAAAAAGTTATATTGATTTGTCAACGAACTGTATAATAAGCGATGACGTAGAACTTGAGAGGGATTCAATACCAGATAAGGACTTTCTTTTTATCCATAAACATAAAAACACACTAAGGCAGTTTAAACTAGTAAAATCGGGATTGTTAGACAAGATTGATTTTAGAACACCTGAAAGAATGACTATATCCTTTGCGCAGGTAAGAACTTCTGGGATTAAAGAATCAAATGACATTTCCCCCCATGACATAGAAATATTTGAATATTTTTTCGACACTATCAGAATAGAGTACACCAAAATTCATGGCATTATCAATCGTGCAAGAAATAAAAAAGAAAATGAGTCTCTTAAAGTTGGTAATCGCTTGAAATGCAAATTGAAGTTCGTTGATGCCCTGATAGCTAACTTCTTTTACAACATTAATGATGGTCAATATTATGGAAACTGGTCTAAGGTGAAAATTGAAGAACTGAAAATGCTTAACATTTTCGATGCAGTAAAGCATTTTTTTAATTCGCAAATAATTATTGATAAGCAGCCAGTTACTTCACTCATCGAAACAATTTTTTCATTAATAGATTCCCAGGTTGATGTAGGCATAGAAGAAATCAACTATTCTATAATTGTGTCCAACGAAACACGCATTGTCGAAATTATAACAAATTATGAAGCATACTTGAAATCATTTGATTTAATTGACACCCAATATGGATTCTTAGAAATAGACTGGAGAGATTTGAGTAGCGGGGAAAAGGCATTTCTTGACCTTTTTTCTCGCCTTTACTATACCAAAGAGCTTGTATCTAAGCAATACAAGTATGAAACGCAAAAGGTTTTTGAAACTGTTTATTTACTACTTGATGAGGCCGAAATTGGATTTCATCCGGAATGGCAACGCAAATATATTTATTACCTCAATGAGTTTCTAAATTATTTATTCTCTGATGGCACCTACTTTCAGGACACCAAGATTCAATTATTTATTGCAACACATTCTCCTTTTGTTGTGTCGGACCTCCCAAAAAGTAATTTGATTTTCCTGAAGAAGACTCAAGAAGCAATCTTCAATGTTCATAATTTCGATATGCAAGAAACCTTTGGTGCAAATATCCATACTTTATTTTCTGATGCATTTTTTCTACAGCAAGGTCTGATCGGTGAGTTTGCTAAAATCAAAATATTTGAGTTGATGAATGAAATTAAGCAACTAAACGATCCTGATGTGGCTTCTGTTGAAAACTATAAACTGCGTATTGGAATAATAGGGGAGCCTATGATCAGGCAAAGGCTCTATGAACTTCTGCTATCAAAAGTTGCATTTGATGATAATGCCCGCCGCCGGGCATTCCTGCAGGATGAATTAGATAAGCTTAAACGCCAAAACAATTAGTACAAATGAAACAAGTTCTTGAATCTGAAGGCATGGATGGTGTAATAAGACAGTGGGCTGATATTGAACAGCTTTATTACACTGATTTATTCGTAGTGCGCGGACGTTACGAATCCCCATTATTTAGGCTTCAGGCATTATTATTAGATCCGGTATTTGAAACAGATAAGGAAAGGGAGTTGCTTAACTATTTAATTGAGAATTTTGAAAGTATCATAAAAACCCCACCTCGAGGCTTATATCATATTACTCAAACGTTTCTTGATAATGGTTGGCAAGATATCGTTACACGAAGAGAAGGAGCCCGATTAAGTTCTGTCGGCAGTAAAATTCTTGATGCTTTCAGCTATGAGAGATTAAGGAGCAACAAGCTCGTGAAACTAGCCTACTACCTCAACATCAAAACATGCTTGTATTGCAACGCACAATTCACACTGGTTGTACATAATGCCAACAAGAATCTGGCTAGGTTTCAATTTGATCATTTTTTCCCAAAGAACAAGTATCCTTATTTGAGTATTTCATTGTACAACTTAACACCCTCTTGCGCTTCATGCAATCAGAGTAAAAGCAAAGAAACATTTACATTGGATGAACTTGTACATCCCTTCAATGAAGATTTTCAGTCCTTGACACACTTTGAGATTAATCAGGATGCTCACAACAGATTGCTTCAGGGAGCATTAGTACCAATAAATGAGATAAATGTCAGTATGTCTAATACGGATGAACCACGTGTCCGTAATCAAAACAGGTTCACAGCAATAGAAAACATTTATAAGCGCCACATAGATATTGTTAAGGAGATCTATTTGAAAGCTTATGCATATAGAAATGGTGGCAAAGAGGCTTTAATGAATCTAGAACATAATGGGGAACGCCTATTTGCTTCCGAAGACGAAATAGAATGGCTACTCCTGGCCAATTACAAACAGGTGAGTGATATCAATAAACGACCGCTAGCGAAGTTTATGCAGGATATTGCAAAGCAAGCGGGATTGATCAAACATATTATCCCATGATAAATAAGTATTCAAGTCTTCCAGAATGCTCAGCATATCATCTGTTGAGTGATGAAAGGAAGCGGTTTACAAAATTATTTGAAAAAATCAATGCACATTAAACAACTTATATTCAAACAACTATGGAAACTTTCGACTCCACCAAAACAAACCTTTACGATATCCTGAAAGATGTGCACAAAGGGAAAATCCAACTGCCCGATTTCCAGCGCGGATGGGTGTGGGATGATAATCGCATCAAAGGGATCATTGCCAGCGTCGCCAAATCTTTTCCAATTGGCGCCATCATGTTGCTGGAAACCGGCAACGAAAGCATACGCTTCAAAACCAAGCCCGTAGAAGGGGCCCCAAACAATGGCATAAAGCCGGAAATGCTGATTCTGGATGGTCAGCAACGGATTACCTCTCTTTATCAGGCCATCATCACAAACCAGGTTGTAACTACAAAAAATGCCAAGAACTATGAAATCAAGCGCTGGTATTACATTGATATGGCAAAAGCCTTAGACCCGGATACAGACCTGGAAGAAGCGATTTTCTCAATAAACGAAAGAAAAATCATTACCGAAAACATCGGCCGGGATATTATCCTTGACCTTACCACCGAAGAACAGGAATTTAAAAACCTGATGTATCCCGTTTGTATGGTTGACGAATATGACGATTGGAGAACGAAATTTTCCGAATACTGGGATTACGACCGGGATAAAATCAAATTCTGGAACGACTTTGAACGAAAAATTATAAAAGGCTTCACAGGTTATCAGCTTCCGGTTATTCTCATGAAAAAGGAAAATCCTAAGGAAGCTGTATGTCAAGTGTTTGAAAAAGTAAATACCGGTGGTGTTTCACTAACGGTTTTCGAACTTTTAACAGCTTCCTTTGCCTCGGAAGAATTCGATTTAAAAGAAGATTGGGCAAAAGTCAAAGGGAAACTCAATGGGTTCCCTTTGCTAAAATCAACCCGCAATACAGATCTGATTCAGGCGATAACCCTCTATTCTACTTTTCAACGAAGACTTGATCAAGTTGCCTTGGGTAAAACAGAAAATTTGCCTGCAGTAAGTGCAAAACGTAAAGAGATGCTAAATCTTCGCCTTCAGGATTATTTGAAACACAGAGATGACGTAGTAGCAGGATTTATTAAGGCTTCAAAAATTCTGACCGAAAACAACATCTTCAGTGCCCGCGACCTTCCATACACTACACAGTTAATTCCGCTGTCATCCATTTTAGCTTACCTCAAAGAGCATATTGACAATGTAGGCTACAAACAAAAGCTGATGCAATGGTTTTGGTGCGGGGTATTTGGCGAATTGTATGGTGGAGCAAACGAAACCCGCTACGCTCTGGACGTTGTACAAGCGATTGACTGGATACTCAATAATAGGGAAGAACCGAAAACAGTTTTCGAAGCAAACTTCTCTCCATCAAGGCTCTCAACCCTGAGAACCCGCAATAGCGCAGCATACAAAGGCGTTTATGCATTAATTCTGAGCAACAATGCAAAGGATTGGCTTTCTGCATCGCAAATAATCATGAGCACTTACTTTTCTGAATCAATTGATGTGCATCATATTTTCCCCGTTGCATGGTGTCAGAAACCTGAAAACGCTATTCCAGGAAATGATTCTGACAGCATAATCAATAAAACACCACTTTCCGGAAGAACAAACCGGATTGTAAGTGGCGATGCTCCATCAAAATATCTGAAGCGTTTAATGGAACGTGCCGGTGTGAATTACGAAACTTTTACTGGGATAGTAGAATCTCACCTCCTAAACATTCAATTTCTGGAATCTGACGATTTTTACAGCTTTTATAACGATCGTAAAGAAAGAATTTTGCAGAAAATTGAGCAAGCCATGGGCAAAACAATTCCACGAGGCATTCCCACAGAAGAAGAAGGCCATTATGCAGAAGATGAAATAAACAATAATGAAGAGATGATATGAGCTATATTAAATCCTTTAACGAGGCAACCCTCTGTAACCTTATTCTTCAAACCAAAAAAGAACTTTTCCTTACAATGCCTCTCATTCATCCTGAGATGTTGGCGGCCATTCATTCTTTGTATGCCAAACATAATGGAAAAGTTTCCATCAACATCGGCCTTGATTTTTCACCCGAAACATTCCGCCAGGGTTACGGAGAAATGGAGGCATTTGAAAAATCAAACCTCAATAATTACAACTGCCAGAATATTATTGATAATAGGGTTTCTTTTATTATTACAGATGATATTGGCTACTTCCTCTTCATAGAATCCCGTTATTTGATTCCAGCTGAAAAAGAAACAATCAATGCCATCAGCATCGATCCAATTTCAATTGTAAGGCTCAAACATCACTTTTTTAAGCCATTTGAAAAAAGCACTTTAGAAGATCTTCTCTCCAATGCCATCATCGACGAAAGCATTCGCTTTAAAGATGTCGAAAAGGAATTTCAGTCTCCCGGAATCATCTCAACAAATAAGCTTAACGAACATATGTTTCAGACTGTTAGTGCAGATCTGAAAGCAAATCCTCCCTTAAGGCCAGATTATAAGCGCATTGTTGAATATTATGCTACAAAGTTTCAGTATGTTAAACTTTTCTTTCATGGGGCGAATCTCCAGGCAAAGAAAGTTGAGCTACCTAAAAAAGCCCTGCCACTAAATGATGCCGCTTTGCGCAAGCGCTTGGAAACCAAACTGAATCTTTTTAATCCAGGGGATGAAGAAGCAATCTTCCCGGAATTAGAGGACATCAAAATAAAAATCAAAATATTACGTGAGTATTATCTTGTGCCTTTAAAAATTCGTGAAGAGAATTTGTTAGAGCTTGAAAAAAAGGAGGCTTTTGAAAAAGAAATTCGTGAACTTGAGCAGGATATAGTCAAAATTTCGGCCACGCTTATTCAGAAAATCGACGATATGATTCAAGAAACCAAAAACAACCTACTCAGTGAGCTCATTACCTTTTATACTGAAAATCCAAAGCAGATTTCTGATAATGATTTATTCTTAAAATCAGACAAAACCTATCGCGAAAGAGTTGCAGAAAATAAGGCTAATGAAATTATTCACAACATCAGATGGCCCGAAGCTTTTGAACTTGCCAGTAAGATGAGCATACAACTGTTATACAGTAACATCACATTTGAAGACCTAAGTAACAAAGACTTACTCGATGAACTCATTGCAAGAGGTGTGATCACTGATGCAGACAAAACAAGTTTAGCCGATTTTGGAAAAGGAATTAACCTCAACAAAATTTAAGCATCGCACATATTTTAAACCTCCTTAAAATTCCTTCGGGTTATAATGAGAGAAATATTTTTAACTCTAGTTTAGTAGTTATTGCGCACTCGTTATAGTTAAATATTAATTCATCCTCATGGAACATCTAAACTTAAATTTAAATTCTGATAGTGTTCAATCTATCCAGAAATCTTTTGATAGAATCGCCATTGACCTAATGACCAATTGGCAATTAAAAGTTAACAATGAATTTTTTTCTTTTACTGAAATTGAGTTCTATTTCTTTAAAGAACAGATTCATGAAGACAATGCAACACATGAACACAATTATCCTGAAGGTCGCTGGCGTTTTCATTTGCAAGGGTTGGATATAACCTTCCCTGCCACAGATGATAGTGATGGAGGCATATTAATCAGAGGCTTAAAATCCAACAACTACAATGTGAATGGCCCTAAAAGGGTTTTGACAGCAATTTTTATTAATCTGAATTCTGTCACAAATATGCAACAGGAGTTTGGTTTGACTCCCAATGTAAAAAAAGAACAAGTGAAAATCTTTAAGACATTCAGGCAAGGCCTTTCTAAATATCCGGGAAATGATTTCAGAGATTCTTTATACAGATATTATACGAGCCTTGAAACTTGGGATAACAAACATGTTAATAATTCGGAAAAAGAACGTATACGATTGAAAAGCCAGAAAGTTAGTAGTTAACATACTGAATTACAATCATTAGTAATTCCAGTTAAAAAGTGTTAAAAAATTTGACCCCCCTTTAAATCCACCTGACCTTCGCTGCACATTAACCAAAAACGCAGCATTATGATTACCGACGCAAAAACTGATTTTGTTTACTTTTCGGGGCTTATTGAAGAAAAATACCCGGACTGCTGGAAGAGGATTAAATCTATTCTTGATAAACACAAGATTGATTACAAAACACTTGATGGAACCAGGGATATCTGGTGTAGGGATTACATGCCAGTACAAACGGATGTGAACCGGTTTGTACAGTTCCGCTATGATGCGGCCTATCTCCATCAAGAACCTGAGAAACATACAAGGCCATTTGAAGTGTTGCAGGCCAACCAAATTGAAGCTGAACTTTCGGACATTATCCTGGATGGTGGGAATGTAATTCGTGGTTCTGATAAAGTGATCATGACCAACCGGATTTTTAAAGATAATCCTGATATTGAAAAGAATGAGCTCATCAAAAGGCTAGAAGAACAATTGCAAGCCGAAGTTCTAATAATACCGGCTATTAGCTCCGACGAAACGGGCCATGCCGATGGTCATGTGTGGTTCATAGATAGCAAGACCTTATTGGTTAATGAGTTAAAGTATGAATACCTTTACTGGCAGGACGGATTTAGGAGAATGATCAGGGAATCCGGGCTGAAGTATGTTGAAATGCCCTGGTTTGATAAGAAGTATAAAGGCGAACCGCTGTCAGCCATTGGCATCTATGTGAATTACCTTGAAGTCGGTAATCTGATATTGTTTCCGGTCTTTGAAATTCCGGGAAACAAGGACCAGGTTGCACTTGATGTAATCAAAAAAGTCTTTCCTGACAAGATTATCGAACCTGTAGAAATTAATGAAATTGGACTGAAGGGTGGATTAATGAACTGCATAAGCTGGAATATCAAAAAGAGCAAACAATCATGACTCTCAATTCGGAAAACTACATCGAAAGAATTAATGCCTTCACACAAGAGGACTGGAAGCCACTGCTGGATTTGATTCCCGAGATTGAAAAAACGGAAGAATTCGGAGAATATCATGGGCCGGAAAAAATTGGTGAAGAAGAATATACCCTGCCTATATGCTTTAATGTGCCGCTAATTGACCGCTTCCTCGATATAGCTTATGAAATGCCCATCATCATTGATTTTAATTGGGCAGCATGGGATGAAGGAAGAGAAATGGCAAGAAATCCGGATTTCGATTTCAACACCATTGACATTCCCACCAAATGCAAGATCATCACTGCCATCGTCCGCAACGACAGGTTTTGTGAAGGTGCGCTGATGAATGCATTTGAGTCGGGGTTTATGGTGAAGATGTTGAAATCTATTAAGCAACAATTGGATATGTAAGCTTAGGCTTAGAAAGCATATTTCACCTATGCACCCCATCATATGACTCCACAATAACTTTCCAAACTGAAATATTTTTCTAAATATCTGCACTACTCATCCATTTTTATATATTTGCTCCTATAATATTAATTCTATTATCCAGCTGTTAACAAAACGCAAAGAAAACAATTCGCCTGGCTTCAGAACCAGCCATAATTTTGCGCACATAGTTGCATGTTCAAAATGCAACTCCCTTTTTTGCTTAAACAGTGCCAGAACATAAAATCCTGCGAACCTGCAACATTCCTTAGTGTTGCGTTTCAACAGTGCGAGAACAATAGTTATTAATTACCGGCTGCAGAAAACTACTGACCCTTTACATACACCCAGCCTAATCTCAACCGGTACCAGATTTTAAAGTGACAACTTTATACAGATATTTACTAGTTGGGTGTAAGTATAAAAAACCACAATGCAATAAATAAACAGATTAGACAGTATTTATGAATTTTTTAATAATACCGTGTTACATAAAAACGAAATGGGATATTAATTGCCTAACAAGATTACTTGAGAGTGTTCAAAATCAAACACTTCAATTTGAGAAAGTTCTAGTGATTGATGATTTTAGTCCATTTGAGTATAAGTTGGATATCCCTTTTATTGAGCATATAAGACTTACTGAAAATGGTGGACCAGCAAAAGCAAGGAATGTCGGTATTGACAAGGCCCTTTCTCAAAATGCAAAGCATATCTTTTTCACCGACCATGATTGCATTTTAGATTTTCAATGGAATGAGCAAATGTCTGACTTCCTTGAAAAAACAGAATTTGCTGCCGTTGGAGGAATGACTTTTTCGTATGGCAAAACACTTTATGATTACTACCATGATATTAATGGAACATTAAATGGCAAGTGGTTGCTTCCTGATAAAAAGGAATTATGGTATATGCCTTCTTTGAATTTTGGGATAAAATCATTTGTAGCAGAAGACTTTGCATTTGACGAGCGTTTTCCGACGGCTGCAGGTGAAGATGTTGACCTTTGTTTAAGAATGAGAAGTAAATATAAAATTGGATTTTGTCCTAAAGCGAAGTTATGGCACGACTTCGGCTATAAAAGCACATTGACAGGTTTTAGACGTTTTGTCAATCTATTCAAAAAATACAAGAGTTCAAGTGCCACATTATACGAAGGACATACGGTTTTACTTTGGGACTCTTCAGAATCAATTTATTCAGGAAACGCATATGAGCTTAATTTATAGAAGAAGAGCGAATCAACCCAGTATTACCCATGTAATAAGTGATTATTTAGGTGAAATCGAACCTTTTGCTAAGAGAATTGGAAAATGGTATTATTTCATTCCGTTAATTATTATGAAAACCATTGAATGGAGTATCTACAGATGGTATAAAACTCCGATTCGTAGATTTTATGGAATTAAGGGTAATGAATTAATTTATATGATTACAAAACGTTGTAATGAAAGATGTCCTAAATGTGGTATTTGGGAAACACCCGAACCAGATAATGAGCATATTGATATTTCTGTTTTTATTAACTGCCTAAAAATGTTGAATGAAAATCTGTATCAAGTAACAATAACTGGTGGAGAACCATTACTTTTTGCAGATGATGTTTTGAAAATAGCAGAGGAATCTAGAAATCATGACATTCTGTTATTAACTTTTACGAATGGGGTATTAATTACTGCAGATTTCTTAAAACGCTACGCGGAGCTTAAGCATAAATTAGTAATATCAATTGATACAATTAATGAAAACAAATGGACTGATTTCAGAGGCAAGGCAACATTTGAGAAAGTAATGGAGAATATTAAGTTATCAAAAAGTTATTTAGGCAAGAATTTGCAAATTCAATCAGTTATTGCTTCTGAATCAGAATCAGAAATTGAAAGTATTCAACGGTTTTGTAAAGAACTAGGTGTTTTACATACTACACAAACATACCTTGATTTTGGTGGAGTGTGGCATAACCCGACAAACACTCCAAAGACTACCTCTAATGAAGTTGCTTGTGCAGCAAGGAAAAATATTATCATTTACCCAAATGGAGATGTGGTAAAGTGTTTCGACCATAGAAGAATACCTTTAGCAAAAGAACCTTTAGGAAACATCGAAAAGGGAGATATAATTCAAATTCTTTGTAAAAAACGCTCAACAGAGGTTTCAAAACTCATGAAAACATGTAATTTCCCATGTAAAGAAATGGCTTGTAATATTCCGGAAATTATCTATAACTAATGCAAAATAGGGATTCGGATATTATTATCATCAAGGGTGCTCCAGCTACGGGAAAGTCAACAACTGCAAAGGAATTGGCTAAATACTTTCCTCGTGGAGTTCGAATGGAAATTGACAACTTACGTTCGATGGTGATTTCTGTTGATTGGACTAACCAAAAAGAGCATGTCGATATTTTAAATATTTCTATTCAATTGATAACGAGCTTCTATGAATTACAACTTAAACCAATCATTGTAGTTGACACTTTTAGCGGAGATAAAATTCATGCTTATTATGAACAATTGATTAGCGTGGGTAAAGATTGGAAAATTTCTATTTTCGGACTTTATGCATCAGAAAATGAAATTCAAAAACGTTTAGATATAAGATCTGACGACAAGTTTAAAGATTTTGAGATTTGTAAAAAACTAAACTCTGACACTAAAAAATACCAACACGAATACGAGTTACAAATTGATACGACAGATTTAACAGCGAAAGAAACATCTGAATTGATTTATAAATATATGAAGCAAGGAAGATCAGCACTCCGCTAAGCGGCCATTGCATTGCCGCTTGGAATATAGAATAATTTGCACATTATCCACCCACTCCCCAAACCACTGAGCTTTCCTGCCTCCATTCTTCAAAGGTTTAAGTCACCAAACTCAACCCTTCATAGCCATAACAACCCATTCCACTCAACCCCCACAGACCCTACTGTCCCTAATGTCCCTACACTTCTCAAACCAAAGCTCACCCCCAGAACAACCACCCAGGCTAATAAAAGGCTGCCGACCTCCGCAAGGCACATACTAACCCCAAGCCTTTCCCATCTAACCCAAACATTACAAGGCTGACAATCCCCCGAAATACCCCTACCG